>NZ_JBVHVT010000056.1:0-59278 GCF_055564695.1 Streptomyces sp. NPDC029014 | reverse complement strand
AGGCCCTTCCTTCATGCACCGACCACGCGACGATCACCCGAACAGGAACCCTGTTCGACTGGCCAAGCCCGCTCAACGGAAAGCGGAAGCCTTCTAAGACCTCTGGCTCCACCGGACCTGCGACGTCACGGTCAACACCCTGACCATCCACGCCGACCGCGTCACCGTCCACGCCGCCACGACCAGCGGCCTCATGCCGTGAGAAGGACACGTTTACGCAGGAGGTCGAAGCCGGCGCGGCCGAACATCTGACGCTTGAGCATTTTGATTTTGTTGTTGTGGCCCTCGACCGCGCCGGAGCTGTAGCTCAGGGTCAGGCCGGCGACGACCGCATCGAGGTCCTGCAGGAGACCGTTGGCGAAGCTGCGAAGGGCCGGGACCTGGTCCTGCTGGACGCGTGTGATCCAGTCCTTGAGCTCTCGTCCGCGGCGGTCGTTCATCAACTCGGCGAAGGCCCTGACGTGCTCGGCGGTGGTGGCCAGCACCGGGACTCGGGCGAGGACCTCCTTGAGCTGCTGTGCGTCTTCGTCGCGGAGGCGGTCGGGGCGGCGGGTGATCCAGCTGGTCACGTCCCTGACGGAGGTCTTGCGCCGGGGCGGGTCCTGCTGGGGGAACGCCTCCCTCAGTCGGCGCACGTAGACGCGAACGATCTGCTCCTGGCCCGGGTAGCCGCGCTGTCGGATCTCCTCGAACAGGCGCCGGGCGATGGTGTGGCCCTCAGCGAACCGCTGGTGGAGGTAGGACTTGTAGGGGTCGAGGATGCTGGTGCGTCCGGTCCAGCGGCCGACCAGCAGCTCGTCCGGGTCCTTCGCGCCGGCCAGCCGACGCACCGTGTTGCGGGCCAGGCCCAGTCGTCGGCCGATGGCGCGCAGGCTGAACCCGTCCTGAATGAGCGCGTGGACGGCGGCGTGCTGTTCGCGGACCCGGTCGGACAGCCGGCCGGTCCGTCGGGGCTCGGAGCTGACGGCCGCCAAGGCGACAGCCGGGGCTGGCTCGGCCGCAGGGGCGGGTTCGGGCAGCAGAGCACGGTGCTGGAGGACGGTCTTCTCCACCGCGTCGGCGAGGTTCTGCCACAGGTGGAACCGGTCGGCGACGTGGATCGCGTCCGGGGCGCCGAGCCGGACGGCTTCAGCGTAGGAGGCGGAGCGGTCGCGGCAGACGACCTTCACCCCCGGGTGGTCGGCCAGCCAGGACCGGACGGTCTCGACGGTGCGGTCGGGCAGCAGATCGACCGGGCGGCGGGTCTCGATGTCGACCATGATCGTGGCGTAGACGTGGCCCTTGCGCAGGGCGAACTCGTCGATGCCCAGCACGCGCGGCACCGCGGGCGTCGGATCCGGGAGGGCGCGTATCAGCCGCAGGAGCGTAAAGCGGCTTACCGGGACCGCGAAGGTCTCGGCCAGGCGGGAGCCGGCCCGGCCGGCCAGGGCCAGGGCGAGCTGCTGGAGCGCGGTCTGCAGGCCCTGGCTCCACCGCCCGTGACGGAAGGTCAGCCCTGCTGCCTGCTCGACGAACGTGGCCCGGGGGCAAGCTCGTTCACGGCAGCGGAACCGGCGGACCCGTAACTCGACCACCACCCGACGCCCACCCGCCGCACTGTCGTCCAACCGCCGCACGTAGCTGCTGTGCACCCGGGTCGAGACGGTTCCGCACGACGGACAGCCCGCCTCGTCGCTGGTCGTGGCGGCGTGGACGGTGACGCGGTCGGCTTGGATGGTCGCGGTGTTGACCGTGACATCGCAGGTCCGGTGGAGCCAGAGGTCTTGGAGGAGATTGTCAGCCACGACCGTTCATGATCGCGGTTCCGGTGACACTCCGTGGCTCCAGCACGGAAAGTGATCCAGAACCAGTTTTTCAGGAAGCGGCGACACGCGCACCAGCGGTGGCGGGCGGAGGTTGCCGAGCTCGTCGCCCAGGGCGTGGAGGAGGCGGAGGCGCGGCGGCGGGTGAAGGTGCCGGTGCCGTCGAAGCCGCAGATTCAGAAGCAGCTGAACGAGGTCAAGGGCGATTCCCGGACCGACGGGCGGCTGCCGGAGGGGGCGTTCGGACCTGAGCGGCCATGTCCGTGGTGGCACGAGGTGAACACGTACGCGTTCCAGTCGGCGTTCGTGGACGCGGACCGGGCGTGGAAGAACTGGCTCGACTCACTGCGCGGTGTGCGGGCGGGCCGGAAGGTCGGCTACCCGCGGTTCAAGAAGAAGGGCCGGGCCCGGGACTCCTTCCGCCTCCATCACGACGTGAAACGGCCGGGAATCCGGCTGGCCACCCATCGGCGGCTGCGTCTGCCGACAATCGGCGAGGTCCGCCTGCACGACTCCGGCAAACGCCTCGGCCGGCTCGTCGACCGGGGCCACGCGATCGTGCAGTCCGTGACCCTCTCCCGCGCTGGGCACCGCTGGTACGCCTCCGTGCTGTGCAAAGTCACCATGCACATCCCCGAGCGGCGGTCGCGGCGGCAGCGCGAGCGTGGAACGGTCGGCGTGGACCTCGGCGTGAAGACCCTCGCCGCCCTCTCCCAGCCCCTCGACCCCACCGACCCGGGCACCGTCCTGATCGCCAACCCCCGCCACCTCGCCCGCGCCGAGCAGCGACTGGCGAAGGCGCATCGGGCGCTGTCCCGCACGGAGAAGGGCTCCAGGCGCCGGGACAGGGCCCGCCGGACGGTGGCCCGGCTGCATCACGAGGTCGCCGTACGCCGCGAGGGTGCGCTGCACACGGTGACCAAGCAGCTCGCGACCCAGTTCGCGGTCGTCGCCGTCGAGGACCTCAACGTTGCCGGTATGACCGCGAGCGCCCGCGGTACCAAGGAGGCGCCCGGCCGACGGGTGCGGCAGAAGGCCGGCCTGAACCGGGCCGTCCTCGACGCCGCCCCCGGCGAGTTCCGCCGGCAGCTCACCTACAAGACCGCCTGGTACGGATCCGGGCTCGCAGTCCTCGACCGCTAGTTCCCCTCCAGCAGGACCTGCTCGGCCTGCGGATGGCAAAACCCACGCCTCACGCTCCCCGACAGGACGTTCACCTGCCCCGCCTGCGGACTGACGATCGACCGGGACCTCAACGCCGCCCGGAACATCGCCCGCCACGCCGCCGTGGCAGACGCAGCCCCCGTCGCCCCTGGTAGAGGGGAGACACAAAACGCCCGCCGAGCACCGGTAAGACCAGACGACCGCAAGGCCGCCCGGCACGGAGCGATGAAGCGGGAAGACACTCGGCCACCCGGCCAGGTGCCACCCCAGCGGAGCAACCCGCTGGCGTCCCCACCCACGCAGGCCACACTCTTCCAGCAGGTCCCGAAGAGTACGGCCCACGCGCACCGGGACGATCCGTGATGTATTCCCGCATAGTGGGCAGGCTTCTTCGAAGGGGTACGGGTGCCGTGCCCGCCGAGGCGGCCCATGCGGTGGCGGACGGCATGGCGAATGACCAGGCTGGGCCGCCCCCCAGTCATCTAAAGCCCCTCAGTGTCGGACGAAGGCGCTGCAGCCCGTTCGATTCGTTCGAACGAAGTGGCTCCAATTGGAGCCGGAGCCGCCAGGCCGTCGACGTCACCTTCGCCGGTATCAGCATCACCGAACGCGGAAGGAGCGCAGCCATCGCCTACGCGCCAGCCCCTCCGGCTCCGCGGCCGGCGCGATCGGTTTCGGCAGCGTAATCCGGCCCCGGCTCCACGCCCAGCTTGTGCGGATGCACGCACGCCGGGGGTGCGGTCCGCGGTGTACCGGAGGCCGTCAGCGGGATCCGAGCAGGCCCTCCCCGAGTACCGGCGCAACGCCCTGGCGAGGCTGGGCCGGACCGAGGAAGCCGACGCGGAGGCCCGGCGGGCCTACCGAACCGAACAGGGACGCCACTGGTTCAAGCACAACCCGACCGGCGCCGACGCCATCGCGGCAGCGACGAAGGCCGCCGACGCGGCCCGCGAGCGCGTGGCCGAGCACTTGCTGGCGGCGCGGCTGGAGCAGCTGCGTGAGCAGTCCGCCGCCCGGACCGAGCCGGCCGGATCCGCGCCGTGGACTGACCGGCTGCCGGAACTCGCCGCTCGGCCGCTGGACGACGACGCCATCGAGGTGGTGACCGTATGAGCACCGAGCTGAGCGGCGTCGACCTCGCCCGCCAGGCCCTGGTCGCGGCCCGGGAGGCGGCGAAGAAGAACGGCACCACCCAGGCGAAGAAGCCGAAGCGGCACACCAGCACCGTCGTACGGCGCGACGGACGGGAGCCGGACTCGGCAGCGCGATCAAACGGATGATGACCGAGCGCGGCCTGGTCGCCCCGGCCGCCGGCGGCAGCATCCTTGCCCAGTTCGACACGATCCTCGCCGCGGCCGCGCCCGAACTAACCGGGCACGTCCAGGCTGTGGCGTTCGACGTGGACACCGGCCGCCTGGATGTCGCGCCCGACGTCCCGGCGGTCGGCACGCAACTGCGCTGGAGCGCGCGCCGAAGCTCATCGCGGCGGCCAACGAGCGGGTTCCGGACGCGAACGTCCGCGTCCTGCACGTCCTGGCGCCCACAGCCATGAAGGCCAGCCTCACCGTGGCGGCCACGGACCCGGCACCGGCCGCACCCACCATGTCGGTGGAGCGCCGCACCCCGCCGGACGGCTACCGCCGGGCGATCGAGGCGCATCGCCAGGCAGCGCCGACGTCGCGGGTGGATCCGACCATCGCGCAAGCGGTGGAGCGGCAGACCGCCGCTATGCGGGAGCTGTCCCGCAGGGCCTTCCCCGAATCTGACGCCGTCGCGGACGATGCGCTGGCCCCGATCGAGCAGGCCCGCGCCCAGCGCCGCCGCCAGGCCGCGGCGACCGAGGCAGCCGCTCTACGGCAGGCCCGTGCGCAGTGTGCCGCCCGCGTACAAGGAGTGGCAGAGTGACCGGCGTGGAAGAGGTCGAGGGGGACACAGTGGCTGAGCAGACGCCCGGCGAACAGGACCTTGCACGGATCGCCCTGCGCAACGCCATCCACGGCGCCCGGTACAGCCGGGGCCGCACCCACCGGCGGCGCTCCCGGCTGTGGCCCCGGCCCGGGGGGCGACAGCCCGTGCCACTGAAGGTGACGGTCGCCGAAGTCGCCGACCACTTCGGCTGGCCCGTACCCGAGCAAACCACCGTGGTCACCCAGTGGCCGGCACTCGCCGGAGACCTAGCAACGGGCCTGGCCGCGGTCCGGTTCGACCCGGTCTCCGGCGTGCTGAGCCTGCGCGGCGCTACCCCGGCGTACGGGACCCTGGGACGCTTCCGCTCCCCGCAGATCATGAGCGCTGTCAACAAGGCGCTGGGACGACAGGCCGTGCGGAAGATCGCCATCTTGCCGCCCGCGCCCGCCAACCCGCCGGTCCCACCCTTGCCACCGCGGGCGTTCCGGCACCTGGAACCGGCCCTCCAGGACGACGAGCAGCTGGTCATCGCCGCCCGGCGACGGCAGGCCGCACAAGCCCCCCGCGAACCCGGCCACCTGTTCACCCCCAGCGACACACAGCCGGCCGACGCCCAGAGCGAACTCATGCGGGCGCGGGCCCGCGCAGCCCGGGGTGCGCCGTCCTGATCCGGCCGACCACCACCCAGATGGTCGCTACGCTGGCCTGCGGTGCCGGACACGAGGATGCTCCTGGACCTCGTGCAAGACGTACGAAGGAGACCCGTGGCCGACGACGACGCCCAGGCGGCGCAGCCGCCTCACGACCCAACGGCCGAGAAGGCCGTGCTGCGCGCGATGCTGCGCACAGTGGACGCCGTCGCCGACATCGTCGACGTGCTCCTGGGCGACGACTTCTACCGCCCCGCGCACGAGCTGATCTACAACGCCGTCATCGCGGTCTACGCCCGCGGCGAGACACCCGACCCGGTCACGGTCGGCGCCGAACTCGCCAAGGACGATCAGCTGACGAAGGCTGGCGGCAACGTCTACCTGCACACCCTGGCCCACGACCCGGCACCCTCCGGCACCTGGGTGAAGGCTGCCGACACCGTCCAAGCCATGGCCGTGCTGCGCCGCCTGCAGGTCGCCACCGCCCACATCGACGACCTCACCGCCGGGGCCACGGCCGAAACGGTGGACCACATCATCAACACGGCTCAGGCGGAGATCCACGCCGCCACCAGCCGCACCCGGTCCTTCACCGCCCCGTCCCACCCACTGGCCGACATCCTCGAAGGCGCCCTGGACGAGATCGAGACCATCGGCAGCCATCCCGGCCAGATCGCCGGCATCTCCACCGGCTTCGAAGACCTCGACACCCTCACCGGCGGCCTCTACCCCGGGCAGCTCATCGTCATCGCCGGCCGCACCGCCATGGGCACCTCCACCCTCGCCCTGGACCTGCTGCGCTGCGCGGCCATCAAGCACAACCTCCCCGCGGCGCTGTTCGCCCTGGAATCCCGCCGCATCGACATCACCATGCGCTTGCTGGCCGCCGAAGCCCGCGTACCCCTGCACCACATGCGCTCCGGCACCATGGTCGACGACGACTGGGTCCGCCTGGCCAAACGCATGCCGGACATCTCCGAAGCGCCGCTCTACCTACAAGACGACCCCTGCACCAGCTTCACCGAACTCCGCGCCCGCTGCCGGCGCCTGCACCGCCTGCACGACCTGAAGCTCATCGCCGTCGACGACGTCCAACAACTCCACTACGGCACCAGGCCCCTCGGCTCCCGCTACGAAGAGGTCTCCGAGATCGCCCGCGGCCTCAAGCACCTTGCCAAGGAGCTCGAGGTCCCCGTAGTGGCCGTCTCCACCCTCAACCGCACCCCCGAACAGCGTGCCGACAAGCTGCCGCAGATCAGCGACCTGCGCGACTCCGGCGCCCTGGAGGACAACGCCGACCTCGTCATCCTCCTGCACCGTGAGGACGCCTACGAGAAGGACTCACCCCGCGCCGGCGAAGCCGACCTGATCGTCGCGAAGCACAGGTACGGGCCCACCGCGACGATCACGACGGCCTTCCAAGGCCACTACGGGCGCTTCGTCGACATGGCACAGCACTGACCCTGCTGCTGTAGGTTCTCAGATCCCGTGTCATTTTCTCAGTCGCGATGTCATGTGACTGGCCGAACTGACACGGGATTGAGAATCGCTGGCCACTGCCGTCACTCGTTTGAGGACTCCGTTGCCAACGGGATACCGCACCGCGGGCAGCCGTTTGCGTGGTCGTCCTGACAGACGTAGCCGATGGCGCCATCCACGCACCATTCGGCGGCCTCCTCGGACAGCAGGTCGGGCCCGGCAAGGAGCAGCCGACGAAATTCCGTGGTGTCCGCAATCTCGGCCGGCCGGTTGGTGAACCACTCGTCGAACCAGGGCTTGTCCCGGTTCATGCGCCAGTGCACATTCTCCGGGTCGTCGACAGCCGTAAGGAACCGATCGACGATATGCCCCCAACTCGGTGCTCCGAACCAGCCGTTGTCGGTCGCGCAGAAGGATTCGATCAGGGTTCGCAGGCCGAACTCCTTCTCGCTAAGGCAGTATCTTCGCCCCCATGAGATCGCGGCCTGTGCCATCTCCGCGAGTTCTACACGCGGATCACCCTCGTGTGCCGGGTCGTCAGGGTTGTGGCAGGCCAGCCCGAGCTCGAGCACAGACTGCCCGGTCGGTAGAACTCGGGACGGGTTGACGATCGCGAGACCGAGACCGATCCAGTCGACATGGTCGAACGACAGCATCGAGCGCACGAGTCGGGTGGTTGCCGTGTTGATCCGCATCATTGTGCCGTCGTGCAGCGGACTCTTCCCGGCATGCCAGTTCTCGACGGGTGTATTGCGCCACACGGCGAGCGTGACGCGGGTGGCAGCGAGCCACAGCAGGGCGTCGTCGTCGAGGTGCCCGAACCGCTTGGCGCACTCCTGGGCGCCGTAGGTGATCAGCTCTTCCGGTTTCGGCCACCTGTGGCTGTCGGGCCCTTCAGGCCCTTCAGGCGCGTACTCGTAGTCGTCGGCGTACTCGTCGAGGATCTCGCTCAACTCGGCTGCGCTGTAAGCCTCGCTGTACTCGGAGCTGTCCGGCTCCTCGACGGTGTACATGTCGTGGTCCCAGGAGACGTACACGTCGCCCCAGAGCACGACGTCATCGCACTCGCTGGCGTTGTCCGTCACAACCGGCCTGATGGTGATCGGGGCAGTACGCCCGTCGGTTCGCTCGCCGTCCTTCTCGGCGGCCCATGCAGTGATGACCCCGAGCGGCTTCGGAAGGAGAGGACCGACCTCGGTGATGCTGAACGGCTCGTCGTCATCGGTGTCGAACCGGCTGTTGACGAACGCGATCGCCTCGGAGGGCGAGCTGACGATGGACTGGGTACCACTCTCGTTGTCAACCACTCGCCACAACGCGCTGTTCTTCACGATGCTCTCCGATCGCGGTGAGTGCACCCGGGGCGGGTGCGATGCGCCGGGTCGCTCGGCACTGACTCCAATTATGGGCTGATCAACCCGTCCGTAGTCCCGCAGGCGCTTGTCGGCGACGACGCTCGGGACGTTCGTGTGCAACGAAGGTGTGTAAGTGGGTGGAACGGATGGTTGCCGATGCAGGTTCGTGACGCCCCGGGCCGCGTTGCAGCCTGCTGGACAGCCTGAGGAAATGACGCCGATCTGAGACAGCCGCCTGCCGACACATCGTGAGACTCAAGGGAAATATCCAGGTCACAGGGTCGGCGCCTGAAACTGAAGTTGAGAACCTACAGCTGCACTGCAAGAGGGCGATCAGCTGCGGGCCCAGCGAGTGCGGTGACACGCTGAGTTAGGACGAAAGGTGGGGGTTCGTGCGGAGCGACAGGCGGCAGATTCAGACGGCGGTTCTGGGTAGCGCGGACTCGGAGGAGCCGCTGACGCTGCCACTGGAAGCGATCGAGCTGGACGCCTACCGCCGACAGCACGAGCACGACACGTTCTGGTGCGTGCTGCTGCTCGGAGGCTGCGGCCTGCAGCTGACCACCAAGCTGTACAGCGACCGGGTCTGCCACTTCGCGCACTACCCCGGTCCCGACGGGCACCCTCACCTGTGCGGCCGCAGCGCCCGCGGCGTGGCGAGCGCCGACCACCTGTACGTGAAGGCGGCGGCCGACGCCTGGCTGCGCGCTCGCGGTACGCAGGCCAGCTTCGATTTCGTCCAGCCGGACGGGGTGCCGATCGGGTCGATCGTCGACATCCAGCTCCCACACAGGAAACTCCGCGTGCACCTGGACCAGGAGGTGGCACCGGACTGGGACGCAGAGCACGAACCGGTACTCGGGGTGTCCGTCCCGGTGGACTCCGACACCCTGATTGACCGCTGGTACGTGCACCGCATCCGCCTGGACAGCGAAGGCACCGCCCGCCGGGTCCGGATCGGCACCGAGGCATTCGCCCGGCCCACCGAGTGGTTCGCCCTGGACGAATGCGAGATCACCGACCGGGGCATCACCGACCGGGGCCTGTCCACCCCGGCGGTCGAGCGGATCGTCCACGCCCGGAGCGCGCCCCCTCCCACCCGGTGGACTCCGGGCAAGAAGCAGGAAGAGTCGGCGCAGGACGTGCAGGCGCATGAGCTGATGCGCAGGCTGCTGTACGCCCGCCGGACCGTGTCCACCGACCTGGCGGAAGAGGTGTGCCGCGAGATTACCGAGTTGGCCGGGGTGAGCCCGCAGCTTCAGCGCCAGCTGGACGCCACCCGGCGCAGCGCCCTGGCCTGGGTGGAGAAGGAGACGGAGGCCCGTCGGAAGCTGTTCGCCCGTCTGAGTCAGGCCGTGGCCGCTCAGAAGACCGGGAGCGTCAAGGCGGTCCTGGCGGAGATCAAGGCGGGCACCCGGGACGGCAGGAGCAGGGAGGAGGGACACACGGTCCGCGAAGCCTCCGCCTACCTGGCCGCCGCCGACGCAGCCAAGCTCGCACTCCTGGACACCCTCCTCGAGGAGATCAGCAGTCTCCCTGCGAACGAGGACCCGTGGCACCTGAAGTCCAAGGTCCAGGCGCTGTTCCAGACAGCCACCGGGACTGGCAAGCTCGGGGAGCACCGGCAGGCTCAGCTCACTTTGTGGAGTACGCGCCTGCGGTACCTGCCCTTCCCGCCCCGGCCGGTCACACCGCTCAGCCCGCAAGAACGCATGCCGCCACACCAGCAGGTAAACCGGGCGAACTGGAAAACCAGGCCGCGCCCCCAGTGCGGGGCGGAGCGCGGCCAGCATTGCGCGATCGATAGCGGGCCGCGTGCTGGACGCATACGGCAAGCACCGCACGCCCGTCGGCTCAATCCCGTCATCGACGGACTCAAAGAGCAGAAACAGCACACTGCAGCCCAGACCGTGTGGCGGGCGTACGACGTGCCCTGCCCCCACTGCGGCCAGGAAGCCGGCGCCTGGTGCCTCACGCCTGGCGAACCCCACTCCGCGCGCTCCAAACAGGCCAGGAAACATACCGAGCAGCAAGAGCCCCGTCTCTGAAGGGGGTCCGGCCGAGCCCGACGTGCAGCTACTGCCGTCCTGCGGTGGCCGCGCACGCGGCCGAGCAGAACTGCGGCGGCACCTTCGGGCCCGCGCCGATCTGGAGCACCGCACCACAGGCACAGCGCCCGCCGACGAGCTTCTGGAGGCGGCGGTGGGCTGCCTGGGCCGCCCGCTCCAGCCGGAAGTGCTCGGTGTCCATCGCGTACTGCACCTTCACGGCCTGCTCGCCGAAGTACACGACGTCGACCATCTCGGGCTTCTCGTAGGCCGCTTCGATCAGAGCGGTCTTGACCGGGAAGAAGGCGCTCTGGGCTACGGCGGCCTCGATCAGCTGGTCGCCCTCCTTGCTCAGCGGCACGGCGGCGGGGTCTCCGGCGCTGTACTCCTCGCGCTGGGCGTTTCCCCACGCCCGGGCCATCTCGACGAGCTCGTCCTCGGGACGCTCGGCGAGGTGCCGGTGGGCGCAGTAGGGGATCGTGTACGCGGAGACCGGTCCGGACTCGCAGCCCGGGACGCGGCACCGTTCGGTGACGTAGTCGTCCTGGGTGAGGACCATCTCGAAGCGGCGGCCGCCGCAGGCCACGATGAGGGAGTGGAAGCCGTTGCGGGACTCCAGTTCCATCTCGGTGGACCTGCTGGCGGGCGCCAGCAGGCCGAGGAGCAGCAGGACGGTCGAGTACGGCACCGGCCCGCCCAGCGGGGCGAAGTCGAACATCTCCGGGGCCCACTCAGGGTGGACGACCGGGTGCTCGCCGGTCCAGTCGGGCGAGGTCCCGCACGCGGTGAGCAGCTCCCCCAGGGTGAACGGCCCGGGCCGGCCTTCGGCCTGCGTGGCCTTGCGGAGCTCGGCGGTGTACTTGCCCCCGGTCTCGCGCTGGGCCTGCCGGGCGCGCTGGGCGGCGGTGTTCTGGTGACGCGGCATCGGTCTTCTCCGGACTCGACGGGCATGCCCACGCTGCCCGTCGACGAAGAGGAACAGTGTCGGGGCGACGCGGGCCCCGAAGGACCTTGGCCGATCGCGGTACGACGGCGTGGGCGTCGGCCTGCGGCGGGTGGCGGTGCGCCTCCAGCCGAAGGCACCGTAGCGCAACAACCGGAGGTCACGCGGCGAACCGCTGCACCTGGTCGCCGTGGCAGCTGATCGACCGCCACTCCCACCGGTCCTAGGGGAGACGCTGGAGCATCGACAGCGGGGCGCGACGCGGATGCCGATGCCGCGGGTCCACCGCATCCGGTGCAGGGCGGCGGCAGGTGAGTCGCCCTGCACCGAAGCGGTCCGTCAGGACTTTTGCGTGCTGGCGGGTACGGAGTCCAGGGAGTCGAGGAGCTCTCCGAAGGTGATCTTCTCTTCGTCGTACTCGAAGGTCATGGCGGCGGCCAGTGCCGCCCACCGGTCCGCGCTTCGGCCGCAGCGGTCGAGCAGGGTCTTCAGCGCGATCTCGGGTTCGTTGCGGGAGAGGATCTCGTCGGCCGGGATCTGGAGCAGGTGCTCGGCGGTGTGGTGACGGGACTTGATGACGGCCCGGTAGATCTCGGAGCGGGAGAGGATCTCGCCGGCGGCTGGGAAGTCGAGCCAGGACTGCAGGACGGCCGCGGGGTCGCCGTGCTTGCCGAGTTCGTCGTCGCTCACCAGCCGCAGCACACCGTCGTCTTTGTCCGCGGCGACCGGGACGGCCGCCGCCGCGCCCAGGAACCAGTCAGGGCCGTCGGCCCGCTCGGCGATCCAGGCCAGCTCCGCAGGGTGCAGCCCGTCCAGGACGTCGGTGACGGCGGCGTGCGGAGTGTGCGGGTTGGCAGCGAGGGCGGTCAGAGCCTGGACGCGGCGGTGCTCGGAGTGGCGTTCCAGGAGCCGGGCCGGGCGGTCGTGGTCGGGGTCGACGTTGTCGAGGATGCGGATCAGGGGCCGGCTCGGCGTGGGGGAGACGACGGCCGGCTGATCGAGCCGGGCGAGCTGGGCGCAGGACCCGGCGAGGTGGTCGGGGTTGGCGCTGAGGAGGGCCAGGTCCTCGGCGAGGCGCAGGACGCGGCCGTCGAAGTCGTGGTCGCGGTCCTGCTTGTCGGCCCAGGTGAGCGGCTGGCCGCGGGTGACGAGGGCGTCGGCGGCCGCGTGCAGCTGGTCGGCGGCCAGGGCTGCCAGGCGCGGGTTGTTGTGGACGCGGTTGGCGAGGTGGTGCAGGGTCCGCGGGCGGTCACCTGCGGGTTGGGCAGGTCGGCCAGCTCGGGCAGGCACAGCGCCGGAAGGCAGGCGAGCAGCAGTTCCTCGCTGAGAGCGGGAGCCGGGGCGGCGGGGAGTTCCTCGCTGTCGGGGTCGGCGGCGCGGAGCCGGGCGTCCTCGAGGGCCTGCGTCTCGGCCTGGTCCAGCAGCAGGTGCTGGACGGCCGCCCCGAGCACGGGGTGCGCGGTGAGCTGCGCCCACCGCTGCGGGCACCGGGCCAGCATCGCCCAGCCGGCCCGGTCTCCCAGCTCCAGCGACCAGTCCTTCGAGAAATCGGACACGGCCTCCCAGCCCTCTTCGGGCTCCGGGTGGAGCAGGTACGCGGCGAGCGGGGTGAGGCAGGCTTCCAGGACGGCGTCGAACAGTGCCTTCGGCACGGGCGGGGCCGGCGCGGCGCCCTTGGTGCGGGTGTAGCGGTCGGGATCCCAGTTCCGGACGACCTGCTCCACCTCATGGTCGGGGAGACGGGGCAGGAGGGCGATCGCCGCCTCGACCTGGCCGGGCTGCCGTGCCAGGGCGGAGATCAGCCCGGCCCAGGCCCGACGGTGTCGCAGGATGGCGGGCACGTCGGCGGCGGTCACCGTGCCCGAGGCGGCCAGGGCGGCCAGCGTCTTCTCGTCGGCGTGCACCAGAAGCCGGCCGCGCAGCCGCTTGGCAGAGGTCCGGGCCAGCAGCGCGGGCAGTGCGGCCTTGAGGGCTTCCTCCCGCCACCGGTCGGCCTGCGAGTCGAAGCCGTCCGGCGTTGTCACCGGCGCGCACAGAGCCTCGATCACCGTCTTGAGGGCTTCCTTGGGGAGGTCTTCGCGCATCGCGAGCTCCCGCCACAGCGGGTACGTACGCGCATTGACCATCCTCGGATCCCCTCCCACACCTGACCCGGCGTGACTGCCCGGTCGCCATCCGTGGAACGACGGTACGGCGCGCCCGGGGCCTGAGTGGGCGTGATCCATGAAGTCGTCTCGCCTTCCTCCGCTGATCCGTGACGAGCGCGCGGCACGGAAGGCCGGGACGGCTGACGCGGTCCCGCAGGCGACGGCGTTGGTGGAGACCGCGTGAGAGGAGGGGAGCGCCGTGTCAGGGGCGGCGGGCGAGGACGCCGTCGATGCGTGAGGCGTCGGCGACCCAGGCCGCGGCAGCCGGCGCTATGAAGCCGAGCACGGTCTGGATGTCGTCGCGGCGTGCTTCGAGGGGCAGGTTCCAGATTCCCTCGTGGTGGGCGATGCGGTTGCGGAACTTGTGCAGCCGCTTGACTGGGTCTTCCACTGTGGTCAGGGCACGATTGGGGGCGTGGGGGAAGGCACCCGCGAGGTCGGGCCACAGCTTGGTCTTGTACTGGCGGGCCATCAGGATGCGCCAGAACCCGAAGCTCAGCTCCGCGATGACCTTCCCGCGCAGGACGTGACCGCCCAGCATGGCTCTGGGAGCACCGGTGGGCTCAGGTCCGCGAACAGCAGGCCGCCGCCGCTCAGGCCCGCGCTGAAGCCGCGGCCGCGCGGCCGGTCGCCTACCTCCCGGCCGCGCCGGTGGCGTCGGTCGTGCTGCCCGCGCCCCGCCCGGCCGCCGTCGCCCCGGCCCCGGAGCCGGGCCGTCGCCGACGATCAGGAGCTCGTCTTCGAGGACCTCACCCGGGAGCAGGTCCTGGACTGGCGCAACCGGGCTGCCGCCGATTACCGGCTGGTCTTCGACCACATCGATAGGTACGGCGAGCACTCGGCACAGCGCCTGTTCACCCGGGCGTTTGTCGCCCAAGGCATGAGCGGCGGCGAGATGTCGGGCGTCGACCTGGCCCGGGTCGCGCTGCGGGCCGCGAGGGAGGCGGCCCGGAAGAACGGCAGCGGCCAGAAGGCGAAGCAGAAGATGCCGCGGCCGGTCCGGACGGTGCAGCGCGACGGGCGCGAACCAATAGGCCTGGGTGCCGCGATCGGCGCGCTGGTCACCGAGCAAGCCTTGGAGCTCCCGGCCGCCGGCGCTTCTCCGATCTGGGGGCAGCGCTCTGCGATGAGGAAGCTCTCTGCGGGCCCGTTCGTCGAAGACGGCTCCATCGGCTGCGCGGATAGGAGCTGCCTCACTTACCAGGGACCACACTGCGCGGTGCAGAGCCAGCAACTCGCGCTCATCTCCCGCCTGAGCCAAACGAATCGATACGCCTAATGACATGCCGCCATGGTAGTCGCGCATTCACGCCAGCATCAGGGGACGTAAATACGCCACCATGATGCGTTGTTACACCTCACACAACCTCAGGTGGCTGTTTCATATCAATGCTGGCTTGATTACAGCTGCCCACACTGACCGTCACTGGGGCATCGGGGACTCGTTTAGTGATCGTTTATCGCCTGGGTCCAATGTGAGTCCTGCGACGAACGCGTCACAAGGTCAGGTGATTCGGTCAAGTCCCGATTTATTTGAGCCACCGAGGCGCCGAACCTGAGTGTCTCGGGCAGAAACCCACACGAGAGGAAAGTGAACAGAATGAAGAAGGTACTTGCCGGCGTCGGCGTGGCCCTCGGCGGTGCAGCCTTACTCATCGCCACCCAGGGGTCGGCACAGGCCGCGCCCAGTCAGGAGGTTCCCGCCACGGTCGCTTCCGCCGAGGGTCCGGGCGACACACCGATGGCGTTCAGGGCCTGGGCTGGCAAGGCCTGGGTGCACGCCAAGGCTGCCTGCTCGTCGGTGGCCGACGCCGCCGGCAGCTTCACCGACATGCTCGGCAGTGTCAGCCCGGCCAACATCCCCGAGGGCACGGCTGTCGAGACGGTCTTCGACAAGTGAGAGATCACCGCTTGACCAGGAGGGTGGCGCTGCTCGCTGGTGCCGCCCTCCTGGGCCTTCACTTCGCAGTCGCAGCCTTCTCACAGATGCCGCTCAACCCGATGAAGATCCGGTACTTCAACAAGGTTGCCGCCTATCTGGAGCCGTACTCCGCCCAGAACTGGATGCTCTTCGCCCCCGACCCTCTGTCGGAGAACCGCGGAATCCTGGCCCGCGCGAAATGCCGGGATGGGTCGGTCACCTCCTTCCACGACGTGACGGCGAAATACATCACAGCAGCACAGAGCAGCAGGTTTTTCCCCTCCCACATGTCACGGCTGGTGACCGGGAACGTGCAGCAGCTCAGTGGTTCGGACCCCGTCATGGCCCGGCTGCGTGAATCGGAGCGGACGAAGAAGAAGACCGAGCTACCCCTTCTTCCGCACGAGAAGACCTCGAAGGACGAAGCGCTGCGCTTTGTTTCCCGCTACTCGCTGACGCAGCTGCCCGCCAACGTGTGCGGCGACGGCGCCCCTCCTGAGCAGGTACAGGTCCGTATGTACATCCATCAGCTGCCGCCCTGGTCGGAGCGTCACAACCGTGCTGCAGAAGGCAAGGTCGACGCACACGACATGGAGTGGCTGAAGGCTGGGGATCTCCGGTGACCGAGACCCGTAGGATTCGGCTGATTGATCGGCTGGACACAGCCGGCAGCCGACCTTTCAGTGTGCTGGGCGTGAGCGGAACCCGAATGCTTCTCGGCTTCGTCGGTTTCATGTATTACGCGAGCCAATACGGTGACCGGCTGTTCCTCTTCGGTCCGAGTGGCGTGTACCCCTGGGCAGAGTTCACCGCCAAGGTCTACCAGAACGGCACCTTCAGCCTCTACACGCTGAGCGACTCCACGCTGTGGTTCGAGATCGTCTTCCATGCGGGAATCCTGGCCGCGCTGGCAGTGACGTGCGGCGTCGGCGGCCGGCTCGGCCTTGCCGTGCACTGGGTCCTCCTCTGGTCCATCTACCAGCGGCAGCCCGTGCTGCTCGACGGCGGAGACAACCTCGCCTATCTCGTCATCCCCATGCTGCTGCTGACACGTTGCTACGACCGGTTCTCCTTCTCCGTTGGTCTCGCCCGAGCACTGGCCCAGCGAGTTCCCTCACTCCTGCGGTCGCTGTCCACACCGCTGCACAATCTCGGTGTGCTCGCCATTGGCGTCCAGATGTGCCTGGTCTATGTCGTCAGCGGGCTTTACAAGGTGCAGGGGCGCATGTGGCAGGACGGGACGGCACTGTTCTACATCCTGAGGGTGGACGAGTTCCGCCTCCCCGGCGTGTCCGACCTGGTGTTCGGCAACGACTATCTCGTCTTCATCGGAACGTACTCCACCACGCTGTTCCTGGTGTACTTCCCGCTGGGCATACTCGTGCCGCGGCTGCGGCCCTGGGCAGCCATCGCGTCCATCGGCTTCCACGTGTCCATCGGCGCCATCATGGGCCTGACCGGCTTCGCCCTCACCATGATCGCGTGCGACCTTGTCTTCCTGAGCGGGGCGCTGGAAACCGCGCTGGACCGAACCCGCGTCGCCTTGCGCCCCAGGAAGCCCGTCCCATCCGAGGCCGTCTTGGCCTTCGACGGGGATTGCGGATTCTGCCAGGCAGCCGTGGACCGAATCACCACCCACGCCCGACCGGCCCTACGTGCCGTGCCCTGGCAATCGCTTCCCGCCGAGATCACCGCCCCGCATCTGGCGCGGCTGGACCGCGAGGTGTTGCTCCTCATGGACGGGCGGGTCCTGGCCAGCGGCGCTCAGGCATTGGCGGAATTCGTGAGGGAGTCGCCCGTCGCCAAGTATCGGATGGCATCTGCCGTGCTGCGCACGCCCGGTCTCAGGGCCTGCGCGGCCATCGGCTACCGCTGGGTAGCCCACAATAGGCATCGCATGCCAGGCAGTTCGAACGCCTGCGCCGTGCGCAGCCCCAGCACCCGCATCTGAAAGGGAGGCCTCCGTGTTCCGGACGCCCAGCTGCCTCCTCGGCAATGGGATCGAGCCCCGTGTCACCCACGGCCACAGCGCCACCGCCTATGTGCAGATCGGATCGCTGACCAAAGTCGTAACTGGCAGCGCACTCATGCGCATGGCCAAGGTCGGCGTCCTCAACGTGGACGATCCCATCGAACGCTGGCTTGACACACCACCAGGCAGCGGCATCACCCTGCTACATCTGGCCAACCACACCTCCGGGCTGCCCCGTCAGCCGCCGGGCTTGCCGCGCAAGAACCCGTACAGCCGCTTCGACCAAGCAGCCCTGGATGCACTGTTAGCCGGTCTAGGCGACATAGATACGGCTCCGCCCGGTGCTTCCGAGGAGTACTCCAACCTCGGCTACGCAGTCCTCGGTGCTGCCCTGTCCGTCGCTGCCGGGATTCCATACGAGAGGGTCGTGCAGACCTACGTCCTCGATCCCCTCGGCATTCACGAGATGTCCGCCCATCCCCCGGCGGAGCAACGCCTGCTCGGGATGACCAGCCTGCTGAACCGCCCACGGAAGCCGTGGACCATGGACGGTGCCATCCTGCCCGCAGGCGGCCTGTGGGCCACACCCAGGGCCACCGCCCAACTCCTGACTGGGCTGCTGGTGGACAAACTCCTCGGACCGCCGGCCCCCACCTGGAGAAGGACCGGTGCCGTGACGTGGCACAACGGCGCCACCGAAGGAGCCTCGGTCTTCGCGGCAGCGCTCCCGGACGGCCGTTGGACGCTCCTCCACAGGCTCGGCGGCTCCCCCGCCACCACGGACCGCATGGGCGGTGAGGCCCTGGCGGCCTCCCTGAGCTCGGCTCGGTAACCCCTTCGGGTGCGCGGGCGACGCCTTTATGATCTTTGGCGTCGTCCGCCCGAGCCGCCGGGTGACACTGCCTTCTGGCGTCTGGGAACAGAGTGCCCGGTGATCAAAGTCGTGATCGTGGATGACGAAGCCGTCGTCCGGACCGGATTCCAGCGCCCGGCGGGAGAACGCGGCGCGGACAGCCACAGCGGGCCCTCCCCGGTCGCGATCAGGAGTCCGCCGACCGCCCGTCCCTGCGCGACATACAGAGTTGGGCTCGATCGCCTCCTTCAGGAACGGAATGTGCATGCCCAGCGTCGTCCCCAGGAGCCACACCTCGGTTTCCGCCTCACCGATCAGGCGGGCGCCCTCCTCGACGTGGTCCCTTCGGTGAAGAACCGCTCGGCCGCGACGGTCCCGTTCTCCTGTACCGGGCGGGAGAGCCTGGGCAGACGGGCGAGGGCGGCGATCCAGGCGGCGATCTCGTCCTTGCTCACGCACGAGCGGTGCTAGCTAGTGCTGTGACCGCATAGGTTCGCCGGGTTGGTCAGGCTGCGGGTGCGAGGGGGCGTCCGCCCCAGCGGATGCCTTTCTCGCTGCGGATGCGGGCACGCTCTCTGCGTTGTGCGGCGAGCACTTTGGGGTGGCGGGCGTTGGCGTTGCGCCAGCGCAGGTAGCGGTGCATGGCCCGGGTCTGCGCGGGGTGGCTGTGGTGGTGGGAGTTGGCCAGGGTGAACTGCCGCAGCGGCCCGAAGTGGGCCTCGATGGGGTTGGTCCAGGAGGCGTAGGTCGGGGTGAAGCACAGTTCGACCTTGTTCTTCGCCGCCCAGCGGCGGATGTCCGTGCCGGTGTGGGCGGAGAGGTTGTCCAGGATGATGTAGATCAGGGCGCCGTCGGGTCGGGCGGCGCGGATCGATTTCAGCGCGGCCAGGCTGTTGGCGGTGCCCTTGCGGCGACGGTTGACGCCCCACAGCCAGTCGTCGCCGACGGAGTAGCAGCCGTGGAAGTAGGTGACGCCGTGGGTGCGGCGGTAGGTCGCTGGGAGCCGGTTGGGTTTGCCCTGCTCGGCCCAGCAGGAGCCTGCGGTGGGTCTGATCCCCAGCGGGCCGAACTCGTCGAAGGCGAAGACCCGGTCGGGGAAGCGGTCCAGGACCTCATCGATCCGGTCCAGTTTGGCGTCGCGGTCGGGGTCCGGGGACTCCTTCCAGGTCTTGGTGCGTTGGAAGGTGATGTTGCGGCGGGCGAGCAGGCTGCGTAATGTCTCGCGGCCAATGCGGATGATCCTGCCGTGGACTTTCCGCAGGTAGGCGATGAGTTTGCGCAGTGACCAGCGGGTGAAGGGCTGGTCGAGTGCGGTCGGGCGGGTGGTGGCCGTCTGGATGACGAAGGCCACGTCGTCAGGCTTGAGCAGGCGGGGACGGCCTCCCGCCCATCGAGGGTCCAGGCAGGCCAGGCCGATCTCGTTGAACCGGTGGATGACGTCCCGGACGGTGTCCTCGTCGGCTTGAACCAGTTGGGCGATCACCGGCACGCGGTTCCCTCCGGCCGAGGCCAGGAGCATCATCGCGCGCCGGTAGCGTACCGAACTCGTGCTGCCCCGGCGCACGATCTGCTGCAGCCGCTGGCCCTCTTGGTCGGTCAGTCTGCGCACACGGACAGGCTCGGCCACCGCGCCTCCAGTCGTCGGAATGGATGTCACCGCACATCCAACCGCCACGACCGCCAACCCGGCGAACCTATGCGGTCACAGCACTAGGTCAGGGGGCAGCTGAGCGGGAGGACGCGTTCGGTCAGATGCCCGGTGAGGTGGGTGTCGGTGCGGGCGGCGTCGGTGAGCCAGTCCGCTGTGGTCAGTTGGTCGACCAGGTGCTTCAGTTCGCCGGAAGCGACCGGGACCCTGGCGGCGAGGGCGTTCAGGGCCTGATGCGCTGGTCTGGGTGGCCAGTGTCAGGGCGAGTAGCCGGGTGCCGGCGGTGGCTTTGGCCTTGCGGAGTTTCTTGTCCGAGATGACCTTCTGGGCCCAGCCGGAGAGCTTGGGCCGCATGTTCTTGCCGAACGTGAACGGGCTCGCCCCGTCCTCGCGGGGTGCCAGGGAGGGGACGGTGATCGAGGTGGGGTTCTCCGGCCGGGAGGCGAGCAGGTCGCCGGCGGTGCCCGGAAGCTCCAGCCAGCCGCAGCCGGTCAGCGTCTCGACCAGGTCCTCCGGGTCGGTCAGGCCCAGCACGGTGAGGTCCTGGCCGACGACGTTGCCGGTGCCGGTGTGCGCGGTGCGCAGGGTCAGCATCAGCACCAGCAGCCGCGCTTCCGGTCCCGGCAGCGGGGTGTGGTCGGCCACGTACGCGAGGACAGAGCGCGTGTGCTCCCACTGCGCCGGGGCGGTCAGCAGCCGGGCCACGGCCGGCCCGTCGCCTCCGGTGATGCCGCCGGTGCGCTGCTGGTACTGGAGGCGGGCGGTGGCGGCGGCCTGCTCGGCGCGCCGGGCCTCCCACCGCAAGGCCCCCTCGCAGGTGACGTCGGCCCAGGAGGTGAAGGCGCGGCCTTCCGTTCCTGGAGGTCGGCGAGCAACGCCAGGTCGGGCTCGTCACGCTGCTGATAGGCGCGGAAGAGGTTGCCGAGTTCGATGAGTTCATCCCGCAGGACGACGGGCCGCAGGTCGTGGGGGACGACCCGCTGGGCGATCTTCGCCTGTGGCGGGCGGCGCCGCGCCGGGGTGGTGCGGGCAGCCGGAACCGGTCCGGCGGCGGCCTGGCGGCCGGAGAACTGCGGCACACCCGTACCCACGCCCCCTGCCGGGGCCGTTGCCGTGGTCGGAGCCGGCTGGTCCGGGGTGGTGGGTTCCTGGGGGGTGGCCGCGGTCTTCGCTCCGGGGGTGGCAGCCGCGCATCGGGAGCAGCACTCCATGACCTGCCACCATCGGCTTTCCCGGTCGGTGACCACGGCCAGGACGACGGGGCCGCCGCACCGCCAGGGTTCGGTACGCGTCCGGCCAGTGTCGGGCAGATGGGCGCGGCAGCCCTCGGCCCGGCAGGCGCAGTACGCCTTGGCCCGCGGGGTGGGGGCGACGCGCAGATGGGCCTTGATGTGGGCGACGGCGGCCGCGCGGCCAGCGGCCGCGGACGGCAGACGCTGCTCGGCACATGCGGGCCGGCTGCACGAGATGCGTACCGCCGTGCTGCCCCGGCCGGCGGCGTCCAGACGCACCGTCCAACGGTGCCCCGGCACCCGTTCGTCCAGCTCACTCACCACGGCGTGCGTCATCCCCGCCTTCCTCCATCCCATGTCTTTTTCTGTGCGCCGCTGATTCCGCTGTGCCGGGCGGCGTGCGGGCGGGCGGCGAGGCCACCGTATGCGGCGCAGGGGCGAAGGCAGGTGAACTCGCCCACACAGTAGGGGGCGGGAGCTATCAGTCCGCGGGATTGGTGATGAGGTACTGCTGCTCGGCGTTACGTACGCGCCGCCGTTCCCGGGTGCGGCGCCGGTGCTGGACGAGGCCGTGTAGCAAGCCGGTGACGACGAAGGCGGCGATGGTCAGGACCGTAAGCCAGGCGATCGTGCTCGCCTCGGCCCAGGTGCCGTCGGCAGCAGGGGCGGAGTGTGTCTCGACGTACCGGCCGATGATGACCACTTCGACGCCAGTGAAGGGGATCCCGACGGCGCTCCACAAGCCCACCAGGGCCCATGGGCTCCACAGCTTTCGCTCGACGGGCAGCCCGAGCCCGCTCCGTACCGCCCGCGTCTGGGCAGCACTCCGGCGTGCCGCCTCCCATCCGGCCCCCATGGAGCCGGCGGAGCACAGAACCAGCAGCCCGGCGAGAGCCTCGAGGAAGAACTGCCCCTCGGACGGCACCAGCCGAGCCGTTGCCATCACCGGGAAGGCCGTCACAATCAAGGCCCCCGCCAGCGCCTTCCACGCGTGTTGCAGTGCAGTCTTTGCTGGCACGGCGACGACTTCGTGTCCGCCAGCACCGGGGCTTTGTCCGTCCGCTCCTTGGCGAGTGGCACGGTCCGGCTGCTCGTATGGCCGCTGCCCCGACTCCGACTCGGTGTGCTCAGGTCCGTCCAGCCCGGTCTGGAGGAGGGCGCGCAGGGTCTCTGCGAGGTCGAGCAGTTGGCGCAGTTCGCCGCGGGTCTCGTTCAGGTCGCCGATCATCCGGTCCTGACGCCGGCGCACTTCCCTGTTCTCCTCGCGCAAGCCGGTGACACCAGTCTGGACTGCTTCCTGGATCTTCAGACGGCCCTGAAGGATGTCCCCGCGCAGCGCTGCCAGACCGACCGTCGGATCGCCGAGCTGTGTCACCGGCCCACGGAGGTCTTTCAGCTCCCCATCGCTTCATCGAATGCCTGTTTCCACTTCACGTAACCTCCTGCCTACTCTCCGTGTCCGACCGCTGCTATCTCCCCACAAGCACCTCGTAGGACTCGCCGGTTTTCGGCCTTTTACTGGCCGCCGGCCCCACGAGAAGGCCGGGTTCATCGACCAGCCCCGGCTCCTCATACGACCGAAGGCGTCCGAAAGGTGATGACGAAGGGGGCCGATGTCGTAGCGCTCCCAACTGTTCGGTGACCGTTGCCAGTCAGCGCACGCAGCCCCCGCTGATGAACGGCGTCGACTTGATCGATAACGGACTAGCTCCGGCCCGAGGACCGCCCCTACAGCTCGCTCCCCGGACTCGCCCCGAATACACGCCGGGCGCTACCGCGGCGCGACGGCCGCCTGTTCCTGTCGGGCCGGACGGTTCTACTCATCGCATGAGCACCGAGGTGCTGAGCGGGCCCCGCTTTGACCGCCAGGCGTTGGCGCGTCACTGGGCTGGGCGCTCGTAGCAGGAGGAGGCGAGCGCTTGGCCAGACGTCCGGGGCCGGTCGTTGCGGAACTCGAAGTACCTTCTTTGCCCACCCTTTTGGAACTCGTCCACCACGTCGGCGGTGATGCGGATGCACAGGTTGCGGCTGGTGGCGCCTCGCCCCCCGGATCGCTGCAGGGTGAGGTCTCCCTCGTACGTGCCTGGCCGAAATGTCCAGCGCTCGGCGACGAACAGCATCAGAGGCTGCTGGGGTTTGTCCTGGGTGCCAAGCAGGGGGGTGGGATCGGCCATGCGCTGGTAGGTGAGGTCGTTGGCGTCGTAGTTGTAGCTGAACGAGCCGACCTCGTCCCAGTAGAAAGCCGGTACCGGTTCGGAGTGGGCTGCTTCGGTGCGGCGTAGCTGCAGACGGGCACTGTCGATGACGTCCACGGTCTCCGTGCGGTGGCGCGTTGCCATGGTGGGCTGCAGATATAGCCACACTTCGCTCCCCTGGGCGATCCGCACAACATGCGGCAGCGTCACCTCCGTCTGCGGCTCGGCCTGCAATGCGATCAAGTTGTACAGGGCGATACCCAACGCGGCCGCACCCGTGACGGTGGTGCTCCGGATCCGCACTACTCACCGCTCTAGTGTGTACCGGTTCGTCTACCTCCCAGCCTCTCCGCCGCGAACAAGGCCCGCGTGTTAGCGCACTGGGTGCAACCGCAACATGGCTGCCCTGCCGGCAGAGAGCGGCTCTGCTCAGGAGAACACGGGCACCTCCGTGTGCGGTCCGAGGCTGGTCCGGACGCAGCACCGGCATTTCTGGCCGGCCCACCCGTATCTGCTCAGCCTGCGGATCCCAGCAGCCGGGTGATCACTTCCTGTATCGGATGGCCAGTGCTCAGCCGCACCGACGCTGCACCGGCTGGCCTGACACACCCCGCCCCCGGCAGCGGGACGCACGTCTTCGGCGGACATGTCATATCGAGCGGGCAGAATCAACCCGCAATGAACTCACCAACACTGCCAACTTCCGTGCCGGTCCTCGCCCTAGGCGGGGACCGTAAGCAGCCGCTCCGGTCGCGGGTCAGGCACGGCAGCCCCAGCTGCGCCGACTACGGCTGCACGCGTCCGCAGTGCAAGGCCGCGGCCCGCCGGGCACGCGCCCGGCGC
This sequence comes from Streptomyces sp. NPDC029014, assembly GCF_055564695.1. Lineage (NCBI taxonomy): Bacteria > Bacillati > Actinomycetota > Actinomycetes > Kitasatosporales > Streptomycetaceae > Streptomyces > Streptomyces sp. NPDC029014. The sequence continues at coordinate 35,118 of NZ_JBVHVT010000056.1, read as the reverse complement.
ACCCACGAGCTCAAGGCCGGCCGCCCCGCCCGCATCCCCTCCGATGCTGCCACCGCCCGGGCCCGACAGCTACAAGAGACCGGCCTGTCTGCAGGAGACATCGCCGAAATCTCAGGCATCGCCGTCACCCTCGTGCGGCGCCTGCTGCGCCCCGACGTACTACAACCTGCCAACATTCACCGCACCACCGCAGACGCCATCCTCGGCATCCCGCTGAACACCGCCCTCCGACGCGGTCAGCTGCTCCCGGGACTGGTTACGTCGGACCGAGCCGCAGCCTTGCTGCAGGACCTGGCCGAGCGCGGCTGGCCGACGAGCTTCCTGGCCGCCCAGCTGCAGACCACCACTCACACCGTCGCCGCGATCCGCAACCGCCAACGCCAGCGCGTCGCCGTTGCCCTGGACCACAAGATCCAACGCCTCACCGCGCTCCTGCTGGCCAGTGACCCGGCCGACCACGGCGTGTCCGTACACAGCAGCCGCCGGGCCCAGGCCGCCGCCGCCCAGCGACGAGCCCGGCTCTCAACAGCCGAAATGACCGTCCGCGGGCCCCGACACAAGTCCTGATTCCTGGACCGAATGGCGGACAACACCATGGACACGAGCGTGCCGGCCAGACCTGCGGCCGAGGGCCGAGCCACGAGGACTACATGCGAGCACTTTCGCCTGCCGAGTGTGCGTTGATTCTGGTCCGGCTGGAAGCGATCACCGACCAGTGGGCGCAGGAGGGCCGCGACCAGCTCCTCCAGCACATCGAAGACGCCCACCAGTTGGCGGGCGTCCTGCGGCTCTGCATCGAGAAGGAAGTCCCGCATCCGCACTGATCTGGAAAGCAGGGCATATGGAAAGTGAGTACTACGTCGACTTCCTTCGGGACCTTCTGAGTCTCGACGAAGCGATGCGCACGGAAGCGAGTAATCGCGTTCAGGACTTCGTGAACCTGCTCTCCGGCACGCAGGCCAGAGTGGTAGGGGACCTGATCGCCATGCTGGCCCCGCGCGAAGAGTCCAGGGTGGCGCTGGAGGCGCTACTGCACGCGCTGAGCGATCTCGACGGATGCGGGAAGCTCGAGGGTGTCGATCTATCACCGCTGGGAGAAATCCCGGAATCCATGATCCACGTGGAACACCGCGTGTACATGGATGCATTCGCCCAGCACATCACGGAGGGCGAGTAACAGCCGCTGCACACGGGCTCGCCTGAAGGCCGCAGTCGAGTCTGGGGAGACCGTCCATTACAAACGCGCAGTGCCGGGGTCGAAGGGGGTGGCTCCCAGGGTGGCACGGGCGAAGCAGGCGAGGTTGTCCAGGCCCGTGTGCCTTCGGTCGCGCCGGGCGCGCTCGGTCGGCCAGGCTGTCGGGGACCGGGGCATCATGGCCAGCGACCGCAGGTCGGTATTGAGGACGACAAGGTCGGCGCGGTCGAGGGCCCGTATGGTCTCGCTGCGGGCGGTGGCCATCAGGTCCGCCGTCTTCTTGTTTTGTGCCATGGATCCGGTCTACGGCCGACGAGGGGGCGTCGGCCGGCTCCGGGCCGCCGCGTCCCGGACGGTGAGGCCACGGCCTTGCAAGGCGTCCCGTCCTGCGGCCCCGGACGCTGGGCAAGCCCTCCATGCCGAGGGCTTGCCGAGCCTGCCCGTGACCCCTCAGCGGACCGAGCGTGACCGAACCGTCCCCCGCGATCGGCCAAACAGAGCGTCGGCGCCGTGACCGGTTCGTCAACCCGCGCCGGGCCGGCAATCGGTCATCGTCCAGCCGCGGCCTCGCCGGGAAGCCGGAGCCGACCGTGACCGATGACGCCGCCCGGCCCACTCCGGCGGGGTGGGCAAGCCGGTGCTCGTGGTGGCTTGCCCAGGCTCCCCTTCGACTTGCCCGGCGTGCGTCGCGGTCAGCTGCGGCGGCGGAAGAGGCCTCGGCTTGGCATGGCCGGCTCCTGGCATCGCGCTCGATCGCCCAGCGGGCCGACTGCTGCCAGGACCAGCCGTGCCGCTTCAGCAGCTGCCAAGTGCCCTCCACCGAGTAGCTCACGTTGATCAGCCGGCCGATCAACGCCTTGACCCGCGCCAGCGTCCACCGCTGGACCGCCCAGCCGTGGACCAGCGGTCCGCGCTCACGGTCATGTGCGATCCTCATCACTACTCATCAGGTGGTGAACTCGCCCACCCACGTGCGCTTGAGCAGTTGCTTGGGCAGGTACTCGGACTTCACGTCGATCGGGAAGCCTGCGTCATAGGCGAGGCAGGCCATCGCGAGCGGGCCAACCGCGACGAGTCCGCAGGCGTCGCGGGCGAGGCCTGCGTCGGCGATCCAGAACTGCTTGTGCAGCGCGAGGGCGTTGACGAGGGAGCGGTTGAACTGGTCGCTCCCCCTCCCGCCCGCCGCCGACCGGATCGAAGACGTCCGCGATCGGCTCCGCGACCCCGCCGCCACTCGCGACATCCTCGACCTCGACGGCCTCAACCCACGCATCCAGGACGTCGTCCTGGACACCCCCGGCGCCCGCGAGCTGCTCGCCGGCTACGCCGGCCTGCCCGCCAGCGTCAGGTTCTTCGTCTCGTTCACCGCAACGCCTTCCCGCGTCGGCCAGGCCGGCGTCGAACAGCCGGCCGTATGCGGGGGCGACGCGACCGCTCTCGGCCTTCGCCACGTGCGTACGAGGCCGCTCTCGCGGACCGGCCACCGCACCAGGGGTGTCCGTCAAAGCGGAACAAGCCCACAGCGGGGCAGGGGGGCCGGCGGAGGGTCCGCGGGCCGGGGTGCGGCCCGGGGTGACGGCAGGGCCATGGGGTGGCCGCAGACGCACTCCTTCCCCGCACCTGTGCCCGGGCTCTGCCCCGGCCCCGTCTACGGGTATGCCACACCGGTCTGCCTACGGCCCATCAGGGACCGGACTCCTCCGGCGGCCCGCCCGTCGCCGAGGGCGTCGTACAGGGTCAGGGCATCCGTCCAGGATCGGAGGGCCTCCTTCTCGTCGCCCGCCCCCAGCCGGGCGCGCCCGAGGAGGACAAGGGCATCGGCTCGGTGGGCCCGGTGGCCGGGCTCGGTGAGCATTGCGACTGCCTGCTCGGCCCGTTGGGTGGCGCCTTCGAACTCACCCTGGTTCAGGCATGCCTCAGCCAGCAGGATCAGCGCCCTGGTCTCGAAGAGCCCGTATCCGCTACGGTTCGCCGGCTCCCGTGCCGCCTCGGCGAGTTCGGCCGCCTCCGTGTGGCGCCCCAGCTTCAGATTGCTGTCGGCCAGGCCCAGCAGGGCCCTGAGTTCGGGGGTGCGGGCGTTGCAGCGGCGGGCCAGGTCGCGTGCCGTTTCGTAGTGGTTCAGGGCGACGCTGTGGTTGCCGATGCTCTGCGAGAGCATCGCTCGCCCGACGTGCAGGTACGACTCTGCGCGTGCTTCTCCGGTCGCGATCTCGAACCCTTGGTCGATGTGGTCCAGGGCCCCCGATCGGTCGCCTGACTGGATCATGGTCAGGGCGAGCCAGAAGAGGGTGTAGGCAAGATCGACATCGTTGCCCAGCTTTCGCTGCATCGTGGCAGCTCGTTCGAGGGCCTCCCGAGCGCGCTGCCCCTGACCGCTCTCGTGGAGGACGGCTCCGAGGTTGCGTCCGGCGATCGCTACGGCCGTCGGGAACCCGAGTTCCCCGTAGAGGTTCAGCGCGCGGGTCAGTCGCTGCTCGGCCTCTGCCAGTCGGCCCATTTCGTGGAGGATCGCCCCGACGTTTCCGGTCGCGATCGCCTCACCCGCGCGGAAGCCCGCGCCTCGCCCGAGCTCTATGCATCGCTCGCCGTGGGCCAGGGCAGCGCCCAGATCGCCCACGTACCAGGTGGCGAGGCACAGACTGTTGTGGGCGGAGCTCTGCCCCTGCAGTGATCCGGTCCTGCGATAGAGGTCGAGGGCCTGGTGGTCGTGGGCCATGGACATGTCGTAGGCGCTGTGGTTGAGGTATGCGCTCGACAAGCTCCGGTGTGCAGCCGCCTGGCCCGCCAGGTTCCCGTCCGCCTCCGCCGCGGCGAGGCCCGCAGTGCCGACCGCGAGCCAGTCGACCGCATAGGCCCGCCGCATCATGTAGGGGCGCAGGGCATCGGCGAGGGTCCATGCGAACCTGCGCGGACCGTGCTCCGCTGCCCGCTGCACCAGAGCCACCGCGTTCGGCCGTTCCGCATCCATCCACTCGAGGGCTTCACCGGCGTCGGCGAAGAGGAGACCTGCGCCGGCCGTCTCCACCGGCAGGCGCAGGGTCTCGGGCTGCAGCAGTTGGACCGCGTTGTCGGTGCTCCCGAGGTACCAGGAGTACAGCCGCTCCAGGGCGGCCGCCTCCCCCTGCCGCCCTTCCTGTTCCCGGACCCGCTCGGCGGCGTAGGCGCGCAGCAGGTCGTGAAAGGTGAACCGGCCGGGTGCGTGTTCTTCCAGCAGGTGGGTCCTTACCAGTTCTCCCAGCAGCTCGGCGGCGGACGAGGGTTCCACGTCGGCCAGCGCCGCTGCGGCCCGCAGCGGCAGATCGCCACCGGGGGCCAGCCCGAAGAGGCAGAACATACGGGCGGCGGCCGGCGAGAGGGCGGCGAAGGACATGCCCAGCGCGGCACGCACAGCGGTGTCCTCGTCGTCCGGTACCTCGAGCGCCCCCAGTCGGTCCCGGGTCAGGCGGGCCGCCTGGTCGGCGAGGGAACGGTCAGGGTGGACGGCCAGGTCGGCCCCCGCGATGGCGACAGCGAGGGGCAGGTAGGCGCATGCGGCAGTGAGGACGGCAGCGGCCTCGGGCTCGGCAGCGACCCGCTGCTCGCCGATGATGTTGAGCAGCACCTCCTCGGCCTCTGCGGGCTCCAGCACCCGTAGCGGCAGCGGACTCGCGCCTTCCCGCGCGACGAGGCCGGCCAGCGAATCGCGGCTGGTGACGAGCACCAGGCACTCCGAGCCGCCGGGGAAGAGCGGGCGGACCTGGCTGGCGCAGCGCGCGTTGTCCAAGACCACGAGCATCCGCTTTCCCGCGCACAGGGAGCGGTAGAGGGCAGCGGCCCGGTCCGCCTCCACGGGGATGTGCTGTGCCGGTACGCCGAGGGCTTGGAGGAAGCCGCCGAGGGCGTCGACGGGGCGCAGTGGCCGACTCACGTCGTAGCCGCGGAGGTCCACGTAGAGCTGGCCGTCGGGGAACGCGTCGCGACGGCGGTGTCCCCAGTGGACGGCGAGCGCCGTCTTCCCCGCCCCGCCCTGCCCTGTGATCAGCCCGATCCTGACTCCCCCCGAGGCCAGGGGGCCGGCGGGCAGCATCCCGTCGAGCCGCTGCAGCGCTTCCCTCCGCCCGGCGAACGCCGCCGTGGATGACGGCAGTTGTGCGGGCGGCGCCTGGCCCGACGCCGCGCCGGCGGGGCCCCTTGGCGCCTGCCCCTTCGCCTCGGTCTCCGGGGCGCGGGGTTCGAGGAGGGCCGGGTCGCCGGCCAGGATCCGCCGGTGCAGCGCAACCAGCTCGGGGCCCGGTTCCAGTCCCAGGTCGTGGACCAGCTGGGTGCGCGCCTGCCGGTAGGCGGTCAAGGCGTCACCCCTGCGCCCTGAGCGGTACAGGGCGAGCATCAGCTGGCCGTGCAGCCGCTCGCGCAGCGGATGGTCGACGATCGCGGAGCGGACGTCCGTGATCACTTCCGCATGGCGGCCCAGTCGCAGGTCCGCTTGGACCCGGTTCTCGAAGGCGACCATCCGGGCTTCGTTCAGCCGTGGCGCCTCGATCCGGGTCAGGCGGTCCGCACGGCTGCCTGCCAGGGCTTCCCCCTGCCACAGGGCCAGCGCCGCCCGGAACCGGGCCGACGCCGTTGCGTCGTCTCCGCGTTCCGAGGCCTCCGCGGCTGCGCGGGTCATCCTTTCGAATTCCCGCAGGTCGAGCACGCCGGGGTCCAGCCGGAGCAGGTACCCGCCGGGCCCGGTCGCCAGTACCTCCTGGCCGGAGCGGCTGCCGTGCAGGGCTTGGCGCAGCCGTTTGACGTAGTTCTGCAGGGTGGTGCGGGCAGTCGCGGGAGGCGCGGCGCCCCAGATTCCGTCGATGAGCTCTTCGGTCGGCACCGGGCGGTCGGCGTTCAGGAGGAGCAGGCACAGCAGATCCCGTTCTCTCGGAGCGGTGATCGCTATGGGTTCACCTGCACGCCGGACGTCCAGCGGCCCCAGGATCCGATAGTGGAACAACGTGCACCCCTCCCCCTGCGCCCGACCGGGCGCAGGGGGAAGCGTACGGGACTGACCTGCACGTACCTCGCTCGTGCGGCGCTAGTGATCCGCTAGTGCCCTCTTCGCATGCTGGCGCCACAGTGCCCGTACTACAACGGAGTTGCATCCATGACCACGTCTCCCTCTGATCGGATGGCGCTTCGAGTCGCGCTGGTGGAGCGGCATCCACTGTTGCGGGCGGGCATTCGGTCCACACTCGACGGCGCTGGGGGCATCGATGTCGTCGCAGACGTCGGGGAGGGCGGCCATGTGGTGCCCCTGGTCCTGAGCTCGGCTCCCGACGTGGTCCTGATGGACATGGACCTGCCCGGCTCGGCCTCCTTGGAGCTGTGCCGGACGCTGGTCCGCGAGGCCGGCGCGACCGGGATCCTGGGCATGACCGGGCGCGGCGACGACGAGGGGCTGCTGCGGTCCGCTCTCATGGCGGGGGTCCGGGGGTATGTGTCCAAGTCGGCGGGGACCAAGGAGATGATCGGCGCGGTGCACATGGTGGGCAACGGGTTCATGGTCGCCGGTGACTGCGCGGCCCGGCTCGTCACGGGTCTGCTGCAGGCTCCCCGCCGAAGCCCGGAGCAGGATCTGCTGCCCATGCTGACCCGGCGCGAGCGGGAGATCTTGGATCTCGTGGCCCGGGGATACGACAACCGCCGGATCGCCCGTGCCCTGACGCTGGCCGAGAAGACGGTGCGCAATCACGTTTCCGCTGTCTTCTCGAAGATCGGTGTCAGTGGCCGGGCGCAGGCTGTGGTGTACGGGCGGGAGGCGGGCATGGGCGTGACGGATCGGTGATCCGTCCCGTCGTTCGGGGGCTGGGCGGGTCAGCGGTAACCGGCCGCCTGGAGGTCGAAGAGGGCGGCGTACAGGCCGTCGGCGTGCATGAGTTCCTCGTGCGAGCCCTGCTCCAGAACCCGGCCGCCGTCGAGGACGACGATGTGGTCGGCGGCGCGGACGGCGGAGAAGCGGTGGGCCACCAGAAGCGAGGCAGCTCGGGTGTGGACCTTGCGCAGAACGTCGAACACTTCCGCTTCCGCGGCTGCGTCGATGGCGGCGGTGGGCTCGTCGAGAATCATGATCGGAGCGTTGCGCACCACCGCGCGTGCCAGGGCCACTTTCTGCCACTGGCCGCCGGAGAGCTGGTGACCGCCGGGAAACCAGCGGCCGAGCTGGGCGTCGAGTCCGCGCGGGAAAGCGGTCAGGGTCTCGCGGACGCCGGCGGTCGCAGCGGCCTCCCACAGTCGGTGGTCGTCGTCGAGTGCCGAGACCTTGCCGAAACCGATGTTCTCCCGGACCGGCGCCTCGTACTGCTGGTAGTCCTGGAATATCACCCCGATGGCGTTCCTGAGGTCGCCGCGTGCGTAGTCCGTCAGGGGCCGGCCGTCGAGGAGTATGCGCCCTGCGGTCGGCTCGTAGAACCGGGTGAGGAGCTTGAGCAGGGTCGACTTGCCCGCGCCGTTCTTTCCGACGAGTGCGACGCACGCTCCCGCCGGCACGGTGAAGGACACGCCGTCGAGGACCGGCTGCTGCTCCCCCGGGTATCGGAAGGACACGTTCTGGAACTCGATGCCCTGGCGCAGCACGGCCGGCACGGGCAGTCCGTGCGGCTCGGAGGGTTCCTCCGCCATGTCCAGGAAGTCGAACAGGTGGTCCAGGAAGAGGCAGTTCTCATACAGCTGCACTCCGCTCCCGAACAGGCTCCGCACCGCCCCCTGTATCAGCGTGACCCCTGCGATGTATCCGGCGAGGGCTCCCACCTGGCCGCTGCCGAGCGCCGACCGGACGGCCAGCAGGATCGCCACCACCGTGGTACCTGCGCTGAGCAGGCCGAACAGCCCACTGAACACGGCGCGGCGGCTCTCGATACGCCGGTCGCTGTCGTAGAACCCTTCCGTCAGGGACCTCGCCCGGCCGAGCAGCAGCGGCACCAGGCCGAACAGCCTGGTCTCCTTGTAGGTCTGGTCGTTGGTGAGCAGGTGCTCCAGGTAGCTGAGCCTTCGCCGTCCTTCCGACCTGGCGTGTTCCACGGCATGGGAACGCCGGCTGAAGTACAGGTTCACCAGCGCGGCGGGCACCGGGGCGAGGCAGACGGCCAGGGCCACCGGCACGCTCGTGCCCAGCAGTACTGCTCCGACCGACAGGAAGGAGAGTGCCGCGGAACCCGCCGCGATGAGCTGCATGAGCACCTGGAAGGGGCGGAATGCGGACTCCCGTGTGGCACGCTGCAGGCGGTCGTACGTGTCCGGGTCCTCGAACTGGCTCAGGGACAGCCGGGCCGATTTCTCCATGACCGCCAGCCCGACCGCCTCCGGCAGCCGGCTGCGCAGCAGGGCCTGCTGGTGGTCTTCGAGGACCGCCAGGAAGTGGCTCACGACGGTCACACCGGCCAGGCAGGCGGCCGCGGTGAGGGCCGGCGCGGCGGCGGGCCCGCTCGCTCCGCGGCCCGCAGCGTCGACCACGGCCTGCACCATCCGCGCGGTGAAGTACACCTGGACGGCGGGAACGAGCGCCGAGAGCACGGAGATCAATGACACCGACAGCACGTGGCGGGGGCTGATCTCCCACAGCAGCCGCAGCGCCCGCACCCAGAGCCGGTTCACCGCCGACCACCGCCCGGGACGGGACGCCCCTGGACTGCGCGGAGTGCAAGCGCCCTCAAGTGCTCGCAGCGGCGTTCGCGGTCCCGGTCGAGGCCCAGTATCCGGATCGACTGCATGTGGGCGAGACTCCCGAGGATCTCCTGCTCCGTTCCGATCAGCCGGCCCGCGTCGGCGAGGCTGCGGACGAGTCGCCCCGCGCGGGCCACCGCGTCCGCCTGCACGGCGACTGCCGCATCCAGCGCGTCCGCCCACTGGCGTGCGAGCGGGTCGGGGCGTTCGTCCCAGGGCGCGATGAGGTCGCACAGTGTGCGGCGGACGGTACGGAACTTCTCGCGGGTGTTCGGCGGGATCTCCTTGGCCGCGAGCAGGCGGCCGTCTTCCGCGGTGTGGCCCCACTGGCGGTGGAGCGCGTCGAGCGCGTAGGCGGAGACCACGTCGCCGTCCGTCTCCGGACGGCTGCGGAGCAGGTCCAGCAGTGCGGTCGCCATGTCACTGCCGGCTTCGAAGACCGCCTCCACGGCGTCCATCGCGAGCGGGCCACCGTACCGTTCGGTCTCTCGGTCGTAGGAGACGACGGAGAGGTCCGCGGCCGTGCCCGCGTCCACCAGAGTCCTCGCCCAGTCGACGAGCCGGACCAGCGGCGCCGCAGCCTCCGCCCCGGCTGCCCGCCGAATGCGCACGCGCAGGTGCGGGTGCGGGTCTCCGTAGCGGATGAAGAACCACCGGTCGATCAGTCCCTCCTCGCGCAGGCTCCGGACGAGTGCAGGGAGGCTGTCGGCAAGGATGTCCTCGTGTCGGGCCGCGGCCGCATACAGCTTGACGTGGACCCAGTCGCCGCCGGCGGTCTGGCGCTTGGCACGGGCGGGGTCCGCGGCCATGGCGCGGCCGGCTGCGATCGTTGTCGGGGAGACCGCCGGAACCGGCTGCTCCACTGCCGTCTTCCTGGCCAGCAACGGCACGACGATCTCGTTCGCGTACGAACGGCCCTGTGCGTCGCGGAGCCAGGACGGCTGGGCGGGGTGGGCCGCGCATTCCTCCAGCACCAGGGCGCCGAGGCCGCCGGGTCCGTAGGCGGTGCGCAGTGCGCGCCGGACCTCGTCCACGCACAGTGGGTTGTCCAGGTCCAGGAGGATCCGGTGGTCGAACAGGGTCAGGTGGGCCCAGCGGGGGACCTGCCAGGTCTGCCGCCATTCCCGGAAGGCTGTGAGGAAGGTGTCGTGGTCGTCGGCTGCGGACTCGGCGCAGGCTTCGGGGAAGCCGGGAACGTCCGGGCCGAAGCGCCAGCGGGCGGGTTTGAGGACGACCCGGCCCCTGGTCACGCCGGGGAGGAAGGGTGCTCCGTCCAGGGGCCCCCAGCTGAAGTCCGCAAGCAGGGCCCATCCGTCCTGGGAGGCCTCCAGCAGGAACCGGCACACGTTGGGTGCGCTGCCCCAGTTCGCGAGGTGGCTCTGTGTCACTCGCACTTGCCGGCCGAGGCGGGCCGATCTGAGGTAGAAGCGGTCCCCGGTGGCGCCGACGAGGATGTCGGAGAGGTCGATCTGTTCGACGCCCTGTCCGGTGGGTGCGGCGTTGACGCATATCTCGTAGCGGCGGACGGGCGGGTGGACGGCCACGTTTCCACGCCGCCCGTCCAGCTGGGCGTAGTTGAGCTCGGCGAAGACGGCGCTGGTCCCGTCTTCGGCGGTGCAGAGCGCTTCCTCCGCGGCGGCGTATTCCTTGAGCTGCTTTTGGACGTTCTCACCGAGCAGGTCGAAGAACCGGCCTCCGTAGCATCCGCCGTCACGCATGGCGCCCGGGCTCAGCACGAACGTCCACTGTCCGCTGTCCAGGTGTTCCGGCGACTCGGCGACGATCTGGCCCATGATGTCCAGCGACGGGCGGGCGTCGGGGCCTGAGCCGCCCTCGTCGCGCGGCTGCCATGCCGTGAGGAAGGCATCCGTGATCTCCATGTGGCGCTTCCCTTGGGCGAGCGCGGCAGCGGCTAGGGCGGCGAGCGCCGTCTCCTGCTCCCGCCGGTCCCTCCTCGGGGAGGGGGTCAGGGGCAGTTCACGGGGCGGGAACCTGTACGACTCGGGCGCATCGAGGCCGGTCTCGGGATGGAGCAGCTCCAGGACGGGGACCTCGGCGCCTATGCCATAGCGTTCGAGGAACTCCTCGTGGTACGTGATGAGATGGTGCAGCCGGGGCGGGTGCTGGCCCAGCCTGAGCAGCACTTCGGCGGCGTCGGCCGCGGCGGCGGCCACCTGGGAGTGGAGGGTGGTGCCCGTCAGGTCAAGCCGTGCGTCGACGTGGAACGGGCTCTCGGTGTGGTCCGGTACCACCACGCGCTGGTGCTCGTGGAGGTGGGCCAGCAGGCGGCTGCCCTCTTCGGGCGTGGCCTGGTCCGCTGCTGCCGCGAGCGCGCGGGTGCGGCGCAGGGCCCGTCGGTAGCGGCCGGCAGCGCCGAGGCCTTCGATGCGGTCGAGGACCGCCTGTTCGGGACAGGGGTGGGTCAGGGAGGGGCGGAGGTCGCTCGTCAGCATGCCCAGTTCCCACAGCCGGTCCAGCAGTGCCGCGATCCTGTCCGCCGGCGCTGTCGGGAACGCGCCGGCCAGGGCGGTGGTCAGCTCCGTCCAGCGCGGACGGGTGGCGGCCAGGGCCAGGACGGCGTCGACGGCGCGGGTGGCCCGGATGCTGCTGCTCGACCGTTGGCCCGCGGGGCCCGATGTCTGGGCCACGGGCAGCGCAACGCGGCCGCCGGTGCGCTGGAGCAGCGGGTTGACTCCGACCGTCAGCTCGTCCCGCAGGACCGGGTCCCCCTCCATTGCCGTGATGAGTGCCATGAGCCAGCCCGTGTCCGCGCGTGTGCTGGTGGCCGCCGGGTGATCGCCTGCCCGCGCCAGGGTGCTGGTATCGCCGAACTCCCCCGCCCCCACGTGCGCGAACAGGCCGTACGGCGTAGCCCGGGAGCTCATTCTCGACAGGTAGCGCAGCAGCGAGGAATGCATCCGGTCGGCGTTTCGGAGGTCGCTTCCCCGTTCGCTCCTGTCCAGCTCCTCGGCGAGGCTGTGGCTGGCCACCCGTACGGCCCGGCGCACCAGGGGGTGTGCTCCCAGCGTCCACAGGCGCTCGCGTGCACCCCGGCCCTGGGCGTCCAGTGCTTCGACGTACGGGTCGAGCGGCAAGGCCGGCGAGCGGACCAGGAAGAAGCCGGCGGGGGTGTACAGGCTCATGGCGTTTCTTTCTTGCGCAGGCTGGTCAGGTGATGAGCAGGGAGCGTTGCCACCGCCGTGAGACGGGCGCGGACACGGTCCACAGGGATGCGGCGACGCCGGCCGCTCCGCACAGGAAGTCCGGGTTGTCGATCCGCAGGTCGGGCGGCTCGAGGTTCTGCACACCGAAGGGCAGGTCTGCGGAACAGTGCGCGAGCAGCTGCTCCGTCAGTGCGGGCAGCGAGATCCGGGCCTGGGTGCTGTCCGTCGTGCGGACGAAGACCTCGCAGATGGCGAGGAGTCCTGCCAGGCCGTGGCAGAGGGTGGGCGGCAGGGCGGGTGCGTCGTTCCCGGAGCGGCGCAGCGCCGCTTCGAACGCGGTGACCGCGTAGGCCCGCAGCTTGGCGTTCTCCAGGGCTTCGGCTGCGGTGAGCAGGGCGGCGGCGATGCCGGGGGCGCCGTAGCACCAGGCTGTCCGTGTGGGGTGCCGGGGCCGGGCACGCCGGCCGTCGGGGGCCATGGGTACCCCGCTCGGCCAGTCGACCCCGAACTCGTCCTCGATGGCGGCCGACGACAGCAGAGCGATCGCGTTGCTCATCGCCTCGTGCATGCCTGCACGTCGGTAGCCGGCTTTCCAGGCCAGCGAGAGCGCGGCGAGCGGGCCGGGGATGCCGTGGGCGAGGCCCAGGTTGACGTACCCGTACGGGTATTCCTCCAGGTCCGTGGGCAGCACGTAGTCCTCGGGCGGGATGACCCAGCGGGGCTCCGTCCCAGCGGCTGCGGGGGTGCAGAGGCGGACCAGCCCGTCGATGAGCCCGTGGACGCCCGCGCGCAGTTCTGCATCCGGCCGGGGCACGGACAGCAGGTAGCCGAGGGTGCCCGATGCTCCCTCGAGCACGTCGTACGCGACGATGCTCGCTCGGGAGCCCTGGTGAGGGGTGCCGATCGCTTTCAGCTGGTCGGCGAGGCGGGCGTGCAGGGCGTCGAGGGGGCGCTGGTAGCGGCGGTCGCCGGCAGCGAACTCCGACAGTGCCAGGGCCAAGCCGGCCGACCCGGCGACGATGCCGTGCCCGGACAGCGGGTGAGCGTGGGTGCTCTGCACCGCTCGGATCAGCATCCCGTGTGCGGCCCGACGCTGCTTCTCACCCTGTTCCGGGTCCGTGTCCGAAGCAAGGCGCAGGAGCAGTGCGAGCCCTGCGTCGCCGGCCAGCAGTGAGCTTGCCTGGCGCCGGCTCGGATTGTTGGGGTCGGCGACCGATGCGGCTGCCCGGTCTTGGACGTATCCGGGGTCGGTGAGGCGCGAGGTGATCAGGGCTGCGGTGCGCCGTGCCCGCTCCGCGAGGGGGCCGGTGATCACAGTCCGCCCCGGCGCGCGTAGCCGAAGCTGTCGAGGAGGTGGCCGAACCGGTTCTCGAACCGCTCGACGTGGGCCGGGGAGAAGACTTCCTGCCAGCGCCCCGTGCGGCCCTTGTTGAGGGTGAAGGACCGCGGGTTGAAGAGGCGGTCGGCCATGGACTCGGGATCGCCGTCGTGGTCCAGCCAGTCGGTCACCCGCCGGATCGCGGCCAGCTGTCCTTCGCGGGTGCCGCCGCCCTGCGGGCCGACCAGCTCCTCGAAGGAGACGTGGCAGACGTTGGGGTGGTGCAGGAAGCTGATGGCGGACTCGAAGTCGGACAGCAGCGGCAGCTGCGGGTCGGACAGCGCGTAGTCCAGTTTCCTCCCGTAGTCCTCGATCGACTCCAGGACCGGCCCGAAGACGGCCGACTCCGGGTACCGCAGGAACTTCAGGCCGTTGTCCCGGGAGAAGAAGTCCACGAGGGAGACCAGGACGTCCCTCGGGTCGCGGTAGTTCAGGATCACCTTGGGCGATCCGGTGTTCACCCACTCGGCCAGGAACGAGTTGTCCATCCGCCAGACATCGACCGAGTGGAAGATCCAGCTCACGCCGGCCGGCGTGGAGGAGAAGGGGGTGGTCCAGATCTCCTCGCGCATCGTGGGGCCGAAGCGTGCCTCGGGTGCGATCGCCTCGACATGGGCCAACGGCGCCACCGCCAGTCGCGTCTGCCAGGCCCAGGCCAGCTGCAGCCAGACCTTGTCCGTCGTGCGGATGAAGGCGTCCCGGTCCCGCTCGTGGTCGAGTGCGGCGAATTCGGCGGGGTCGAGGAACCTCTCCGCCATCTCGATCCGCTCACGGATGCTGAACGCCGGCCGTCCCGCGGCCGGCGGTACCGATTCGCCATAGACGCGATAGCCGAGGTGCACGAGCAATTCCTGCACCAGGTGGGTCCCGGATTTCCGCGGAGATATGACGAATACCCGCTCGCTTGACAATTCTGGCCGCCCTTTCACATGAGACGGCGGCCTGCCGAGATGGGCAGGCCGCCCTGGATCAGTCTCAGCAGACGGGACGGCTCCTGCCGGCGAGGTTCTCGCAGCAGTGCGAGCCGCACCGTCTCTTACTGAAGTACCGGTCGTCGAGTCCGACCTCGATGTGCGCGGCCGATCGGAACCCGCACCGCCGCGCACATCGAGATCGAGATCACTTGGGGCAGACGGTGCAGCTCTTGCTGGCGCCGCTGCCGCAGCAGTACGACCCGCACGATCCCTTGCAGGAGTACCAGTTGCTGAACCCGCCCTCGACGGACGCGACGTCCGAGCTCACCGCGATACGCACATCGAGATCGAACTCGTCGAGATCGAATTCCTGCACGACCGGCGCTTCCAGAGAAACCGACATGTCTTCTCCCTTGAGATGACTGGAGTGGATCGGAACGAGGGAAATCATCTGCCGCCACCTGTCCCGGATTCATGATGCGAATGTCCCGACCGTGTCCCGGGTTTTCTCACTCGACGAGTCCGGCGGCCGTCAGTTCGGAAAGACAGGAGTTGACATGGCTGTGCGCCGACTCGGAATCCAAGCCCGTGCGCCGCCCGTATTCACCCCGCACCGAGCCGATGTCTCGCCCGTCGCACAGCGAATAGATCAGCCACGACCGCGCGTTGAGCCAGTGCATCGCGGCGGTGTCCGTGTTCGCCACGAGCAGTTCGCCCCGCTCGGGCAGCGGCCTCGCCATCGCGCGCGCACTGCGGCGCACCGCCCTTCCGTCCGCCACGGCAGCAGGCTGCGCCGAGGCCGTTCCCTCCGCGTGTGCGGGCGGTGTGGCCTCGGGGGTCCCGTGCAGCAGGTCCAGCACCTCCAGGAGCCACTGCATGAACCGCCGGCCGTCGGAGGTCAGGCGCCACTGCGGCAGGCCGAGGACGTATCCGGCCAGGTAGCGGGCGCGTTCCAGGCTCGATCCGTAGGTGCCGTTCCTGGCTGCCTCCGTGCCGGGGCTGACCTCGTCGACGACCTCGCCCGACGGCGGATCGCCGAACTCGGCGCGGAGCGTGTCGTCGGCGCGCCGGGCCGCTTCCTGGAACAGGAGCATGTGGACGTAGAAGTGGAGTGCCACGAGTACCCGCACGACCCGCCAGGGCGTCTGCCTCCAGGGGATCGGCACGGACAGGTCGGCATCCCGAAGGAGCGCGCCTGAGCGCAGCGCGTCGAAGAGTTTGAGGTGGACGCCCTCGTGCAGCAGGGTCTCAGCAGCCGTCCACGGGTCGTTGAGGCGTTCCGGCGCCATCAGGATGGCCGACGGAAGGGGGTCGCCGCCCGAGAGGGACTGCAGCGGGCCGTCGGCCGACTCCCCTCGCGTGAATCCCACGACGGACACGTGCCGCAGCACGCTGGGCCCGACCTGCGGAAGCAACCGCGTCAGCAGGTCGGCTCCCCGAGTCAGCTGCCGGCACATCGCCGGGGTCGGGAAGACCGGGTCCGAGGTCGGCCCGCCCTCGATGCTGCCGTCGTACAGCTGACGCAGCCGAGTCGACAGCTCACCGGGCACTCGGTCGGCCGGACTCATCTCGGTCCACAGCCAGGCGGGCCCGTGCTCCGGCCACGGCCGGACGTGCGGGGTGGCCATCCGCTCGCAAGGTCCCAAGCCGTCCTGGTCGAGCGGAAGGCGGGCCGCCAGCCCAGCCAGTCCGAGGACATCGGCACGACCGTTCTCCAGCTTGGCCATGTCGTCCTCGAAGGCGTTGCGCAGGACGGGGTCGCCGAGCAGCAGGAGCAGCTGCTCACGGCTCGCCAGGGAGAGCCGCCGCAGCACCCCCGGATGCCGGGTTTCCGACAGCTCCAGCAGCCGGAGGCCGAGGGTGAAGCGGGCGACGTTTCGTTCTGCGATGGCCTCGGAGTCGCCGAACAGGCCGTCAGCTACCAGCAGCCCGTCCGCACGGGCAACTGTTTCGTTGGAGGAGTCACGTGATGCTATGCGCGGCATTGAAGGCACCGTCCGGTACGGAATAGAAAGAAGACAAACCGAAAAAGGCCCGGGGGGCGCCCGGAACTGGCACCCCCCGGGCCGGCGTTACGCTCAGGCGGCGGTGGGAGTCGCCCAGTAGGCGGGCACCCATGCCCGCTCCTCGGCCGAGTCACGCCCGATCCTCGGGACACGCTCGGCAGCCAGCCAGCTCTGCGCGACGGCCGGGAATTCGATCTCGATCTGCGGCATCAGCCTCTCCTCTCATCGGCTCCCCCATGGAGCGGACTTCGCCAGGATGCTCGGGTCCGGTCCCGACCTTCATGAGGCTCCTGTCCCGTACTTGTCCCGGTCCCCCGCAACCCGCATCCGCGAAGCATCCGTCCACCGTCGTCGCACTGCCGTGGGCGACATCGGGGTACCCCGTGGCCGCCACCGCGGCTCCCACCCGGGCCCGGCGGGCCCCGGCCCGTCAGACCGACTGGGCGCCGGTCGTCGCCGGCCGCCTCAGAATCCCTCGATGGCCACGACCTCGCCGGGCGCGGGGGGCCGGAGCGGGTTGGTCGCCTCGAAGTCGTAGTACGTGACGTCCGCTCGATCAGGGCCGGTTCTGGTCCACCGCAGGAGGTACGGGCGGCCTTGGGCGGCCGCGCACTCCGTCACGGCTGCGCCGTCCTGGTGCGGATACGTCAGTGTGACGGCGGGCTGTCCGCCGACCGTGTCGACGCCTCCTCGTGTGATGCCCGGAGCCTGCGATGCGGCAGTCGGCGTGGCCGACGCCGTGGCACCGCCACTGCCGTTCTGTTGTGGGGGACCGCCCGCGGTCAGGGTGAGCGCCGCGAGGCAGGCCCCTGTCGTGAGCCTCCTGGGTCGCGGCGGCGAGTCCGGTGGCGATCTCGGCGACCCGGGGATCCGGTCGCCGCTGGGGCGTCCGGTCTTTCGCGCCCTGCGGACGGCCGGCTCCGGTGAGGTGAGGCTGGTGGCGCTGGTCGCCCGCGCTGAGCCCGGCTTCGAGGTCAGCTCGGCGATACCAGGTCCGGCCGTGCCGACGGACGCCGGCCAGGTACCCGTCCGCTGCACAGTCCCGGACGGTGGAGGCCCGCGTCTCCAGCACGTCCGCTGCCTCCTGGTCGGTAAGGAGGTCGTCCGGATGCGTCTCCCCCGGCGGCACCGGCGGGAGCCACAGGCCTTCGTCCGCGCCGACTGTCTCCAGGACGTCATGTCCGGAGGCAGGAGGCCAAGGCGACCCGGCGAGGAACGCACGGACCTGTTCCTCGTCGTAGATGCGCAGGCGTCCGCCCTCGTGCACAAGTGGGACGCGCTCGCGCAGCCGCAGGCCTTCGTTCCGCTGCCAGGTCTTGAGCACCGTCTTCCGCTCGGCGGCGATGTCGGCTTCGGTCAGGGTGGACGCCGCGTCGGTCCCGCCCGCGCACGACGAGAAGCGGCGCCCCGAGCCTTCGCCCGGGGCGCCGCTCCTCGTCCGCTCCGCGTCTCACGCGGCCTTCGCCGCGACCCGTGCCGCAGCGGTGCGCCACGCCGACCGCAAGTTCGTGGCCGTCGTGCTCGGCCAGGACGTCCTCGATCCTGCGCCCGTCGCGGACGGCCGTCAGGTGGCTGAGGAAGACCTCCTCGCCGCGCGCGGCGTCGATGGACCCGGCGTCGGGGTCCGGTCCGGATGGTCCGGCGAGCGTCCGGGCCGCCGCTATGGGATCGGGCAAGGAGCCGGCCTGCGGCCTCATGCGCTGGCGGGTGGTCAGTTGAGTGCTCTGAAGGCGTCGCGTGCAACGAGGCAGCCTATTATCGTCGAGGAGACGATAATAGGTTATCGTCGCCACATGAACGAAGAACCGAACGAGCACACCGGCTGCATGGACGGCTCGGCAGCCGAGCACGCACAGCGGGTGGCAGCGCAGGTCACAGCCGAGGCAGCGGGTGACACGGCATGGAAGCGCGACCACATGACCATGACCTTCTTCCTGGCCGGCGCCCGGTCCTCGCACGAGGAAGACCACCACGCCCGGCAGTTGGACAACTGGAGGAAGCGGCTCGTCGACTGCCTCGAGGCGGACGCCTACGCCGAGGTCGCCGAACTGCAGGAGCAGCTCCAGGGCTGGATACTGCAGGAGCTCCGGTACCGCGACAACGCCCTGGACGCGCTGCTGAAGGCGTACCCCCCGCCCAAGCCGCAGCGCGAGGCGCGCCCGCAATTCCCCGTACCCCCGGTGGAGAACCACCCCCCGGGCACCGAGGTCCCGTTGTACTTCACCGACGTCTTCGCCTTCGTCACCGACTTCCTCGCCCCCACCATCCGCCGCCCCTTGGACGGTACGTCCGCCACATGGTGCCCGCGCTGGTGGGAACACCCCGAGGCGGGGGCCCGGCTGTCCGCACTCTGGCTCGCGTGGGAGCAGCTGCGCCTCGAACCGACCCTCGGCATGACCACCTGGTGGATCCAGCACGCCGATCCGCACCTGCGCGTTCTGATGGACCCCAAGCAGGGCCCCTTCGCCGCCTGCTCGCCCGAGGGACACACACGGACACCGTTCGAACCGCTCCCGAACGACCCTTGCGACAACCCTGCCCTGTGACCTGAGTCGGAGATCCGCCGGCGGATGGTGCCCGGACCGGAGCTCATCCGCGGTGAACGGCACGGGCAGCACCAGCCGATCGGAGCCTTCCCCGTTCTGGTACGGCTCCTCCTCGCGAGATGGCCCGCTCCGTCAGATCGTCGGCCGGCACGGGATCCGGTATGTATCGGCGACGGCGCTGAGACGCACCTCTGGATGGGCCGGTCAACCGACTCTCCAACCGGACCTCACAGCCGGCACGGGATATCCGGCAAGACTGACCAACCTGGCGACGGCCGCCTCGAGGGCATGGCCGATCCTCTGTGTGAGGTAACTGGCCCAGTC
Organism: Streptomyces sp. NPDC029014; assembly: GCF_055564695.1. Lineage (NCBI taxonomy): Bacteria > Bacillati > Actinomycetota > Actinomycetes > Kitasatosporales > Streptomycetaceae > Streptomyces > Streptomyces sp. NPDC029014. Next base: position 15,917 of record NZ_JBVHVT010000056.1, on the reverse strand, counting down.
GGACCGGCTTGGGCGCAGCTGCAGGACCACGTCCACGGCGAGGGCCCCAGCAGCGGCCTGAGGGTCTTCGTCCTCATCGACGACGCTCGGCTGGTGCGGCCCCTGCCGGATCGCAGCTGAGGAAGAGCGCTTTGGGGCCGTACCGAGAAGGGGGTACAGGCGTCCATTGCCGCGACAGCCAGGCGTACGCCGCGCCCACCCGACGTCGGCGGCACCCGGCTGCTCGGCCGGGCCCCGGCGAGCTCGGCACCCACATGGCCTTCACCGGGGCCGCGGTGGGCGCCGCGGACGCGCTGCTGTGCGGGCTCGCCGACCACTTCGTACCGGCGGCCCGGCTGCCTGAGCTGCTCGCCGGGCTGCGCCGGCGCACGGTCGAGGGCATCCGCGCCCATGTCATCGACAAGGACCGGAACCCCCACTGGTCCCCCGGCCACCCTCCAGGAGGTGGACGAGGCCACCGTGACGGCCTTCCTCACCCCGGCCGAGGGCGCGACGCGCGTCGCGCCGTAGCGGCCCGGGAGCTGCCGTGTTCCGGCCCGGCCGACGACGGTGAGCACGGTCGCTGAAGGAGTGTCAGGCCGCCTCCGTTCGACCGTGACCCCTCCCGCATAATGACGGGGCCGCGGAACAGGAGGCGTCGGGGTGCAGGTACGGGAACGGATCGAAGACCGTTATGAGCTGGAGGAACTGCTCGGCCGCGGAGGCTTCGGGGAGGTGTGGCGGGCCTGGGACAACCGGGTCGGCCGGTGGGTCGCCGTCAAGATCGGATACCCGGGTACCGCCGATGACGTCCGCCGGCTGGAGCGGGAGGCGAACCTCGCAGGAAACCTCTCGCACCCGAACATCGCCACCGTCCACGACGTGGGCCGCGGCCTGCGGGAGGGCCAGGACATGGTCTTCCTGGTCATGGAGCTGGTCCAGGGAGACACCCTCGCCACCGTCCTGAGGACCGGCCTCCCCGAGGTCGCGGACGTCCTGGAGTGGGCCGTGCACATCGCCGACGCGCTCGGCGCCGCACACCGGGCGGGCATCGTGCACCGGGACGTCAAACCCGCCAACGTGATGGTCACCGAGAGCGGGGTCGTGAAGGTCCTCGACTTCGGCATCGCCAAGGCACAGGGCGGACCGGCGCCAGCCCTCACGAACCTGACGGCCACCGGCATGATCATCGGCTCGTTCCCCTACATGGCTCCGGAGCGCTGGACCGGCGGTGCGGACGGGGCGCCGGTGGACGGGCGGGCCGACCTCTACGCCTTGGGCTGCGTCCTGGCCGAACTGCTCACCGGACGGCTGCCGTTCACCGGCGGTGAGCTGCACGAGCTGCTGGCCCAGCACCTGCAGGTCCCGCCGCCCGCCCCGAGCGGCCTGCGTCCCGGGATTCCCGCCGCGCTCGACCGGCTGGTCCTGGACCTGCTCGCCAAGGACCCCCGGCAGCGTCCCGCCAACGCGGAGGAGGTGGTCCGCCGCCTGAGGGACATCGCGCACGCGCAGGCCGCCGCCGCCCCGGCCGGGGCTGCTGCCGGCATCCCGCCCGCGACCGTCGTGAACGCTCCCGGACCGATCCCGCCGCGCCCCGCCCACCTTCCGACGGTCCACGAGGCCGCACTCGACGTGCGCACCCCGGCCGACCCGGCAGGCGACCCGATCCGCCTCCTGCTGGACCGGCGTGTCGAGCAGCTCGTGGCGACCCGTCACGACAGTCCGGCCGATTACGGCGACCGGCTGCGCGTGCTTGCCCAGGACCTCACCGCAGAGCTCGGCCCTGACGACTGGCTGACCGTGGAGGCCACGACCCTGTGGGCGTGGGCCGTCCGCCGCGAGATGCCGGACGAGCTGGAACGGATCCTGCCGCGCATGATGCGGGTCTTCGGAGTGGACCACCGGGAGACCATCACCGCACGCGCCGTGTGCGTCGGCGAGGCTGCGGCATACGGCCCCGGCGATGGCCTCCGGTACGAGGGCGAGCTCCTTGAGATCATCGAGCAGGCCACCCGGGTGCTCGGCGCCTCCAACTCCGTCACCCTGGCGGCTCGCTACTACCTGGCCTGCGCCTCGTACCGCGGTTCCGGAGTTCTGGACGAGACGTGGGCGCGGCGCACTCCCGAGGAAGCGGCCCGGCAGTACGCACTGCTGGCGCCCCTCGTGCCGGAGCTGCTGCTGGCGGACTACGGCCGGGGCGAGTCGGACGACCTGCGCTACCGGGTGGTCCACAACGCCTGGCTGACAGGCGATTTCCACACAGCCGCCGCCTTGTACCGCCAGATGTACTCGAACCTGGACGAGCTGGCCGAGCGGGGCGACGCGGAGGTGGCGTACCGGGTGGCCCGCAGCATCGGACAGGCGGGTGACCCGGAGCAGGCCCTGGCCATGATCCAGCCGCTGCTGCACCGGGTGGAAACCGCCTTTGGCGGCAGCCACTGGCTGACCCGGGAGGTGACGGAGGCCCGCAAGCAGTTCCGCAAGGGCATGCGGGAGCAGCGGCGTGCTTCCGGCTCGGGCCGCTCATGGGGGTTCGGCCTGCGCTGACAGCATGGTCGATTCCCTCCCGGGCTAGGGGCGCGCTCGAAGCCCCGCAGGTGTCCAGGCCCACGTGCGTGATCGCGTATCGACGCCCTGGCCCGCGCGCTGGCAGACGGATCGCCCGAGACCATGCGCGAAGTGGCTGCCCGACGCCAGGAGGCGGGTGACACGGAGGCGGCGTGCCGCCTCCTCCGGCACGCCGCCGACGCAGGCCACGTCCGTGCGGCCCAGCACCCAACGCTCGCAGCCCCCGGCGCCCCAGGCCGTCTGTCGCCCTTCTCGACCCTGCTCTCCAGCACGCCGGCTCCGTGTACCAGAAGCGGCCGGCTAGAGGCGAGCGTGCCGCCGCCATGCTCGGGGTATACACCCCGCAGGACAGGGCTCGGGGTGATCGACGGCGCCCGGTAAAGCCGGGGCGTCGGGTACCGCCACGGTGGTCTCGGCAGTCACCCGGCGATCCTCCCGCACTCCTGGACGCCATCACACCGCCTTGGCCCAAGCCGGCCGCCGCCCACCGGGCGGGCGCCAGCCCGGCGCTGCCACGCTTCCGGGCCAGCTCGCGCAACGGATGCCCCGTAGCACTTTCCGGCGTACGCGCTCCAGACGTGGCTGGGCATTTTCACCGTCGTCGACCGCCTCACCCATGGGCACCATCATCGAGACCGGCACCGACTCCTACCGCCTCGCCAGCACCCGAGCACGAGCCGAGGAGCACGCCAAGGCCAGCTGAGTCCGCCGCTTCCTGCCGCGACCGTCAGCCGCCCTGACCGGCGGCTGGCGGTCGCGCGTTCGTGGTGCTCCCGTCAGGTACTTCCGTTCCAGCCAGCTCGGTCGCCGCGGTGTGGCAATGGGCCTCAAGAGTCGAGCACGGCGGCTACGGCCTCGATCTCGACGAGCTGGTCCTTATAGCCGAGCACGGTGACGCCCATCAAGGTGCTGGGGACGTCATGGTCAGCGAACGAGTCCCGGACTACCTCCCAGGCGGCCACCAAATCCTCCCGCCGGGCCGATGCGACGAGAACCCTGGTACTGATGACGTCCTGGAGTGACGCGCCGGAGGCGGTAAGAGCAGCCTGCATGTTCTCGACTGCTTTCAATGCCTGACCCGCGTAGTCCCCGATCGCTGCCGTCGAGCCGTCGTCGTTGAGGGGACACGCCCCTGCGAGGAAGATCAGGCGGGAGTCGGCGGGCGCCGTGGCTGCATAGGCGTACTCGGCGATGTCGGACAGGGAGGCGGAGCGGATCAGCGTGATGGCATGAGCCACGGTCGTCGGGTCCTTTCCCATCGGAAGTTGAGCGCGGACATCCTGTCAACGACCCGTTGGCACCCGCCTCCCCTTTTCTCGCACCCCTCGGCAATGCCGTCGTTTCTGGTCGACACCCGTGGACCGGGTGATCACCAACCGACTCCGGAACCCGTGGAGAAACGCTGTTGCTAGTGATCAACGAAGCGAGACCGGGAAGGCGCCGAGGCCCTCGCACGGCAGGTCGCCGACCGCGGCTACACCACGTCCTCGGACACCGTGGTCGAGCTACCGCCGCTGCTCAGCCGGCTGTGGTTCAACCGACACCTACCGCCGGCCACGTCATAGGAACCCCGTGAACGAGCAGGCGTCCCTCGCGCGCCGCCCGTCCGTCAGCCCCGGCGGCTGGGGCTCGGCGTCCAGGACCGCGTCCGCGTCGCACAGGCCCCAGGCGCTGACTACCGGGCGGGGGTTTCTGCATCTCCGAGGCGGAACTGAGCGGGGCAGAACAAGCGTGCGCGGCCGCCGAGGGCCACCGGTCCAGCTCCATACCGGCGACTGCTGGGCCACCGGCAAGCGCACCGCCCCCGTCCCCTCCGGCCAAGCGCAGCAGGCACTCGCCGAAGGCGTGGGGAGGCGGCGATGCGCAGGGCCTGATCGGCTCCGAGGAGGATCAGCACGGTCGGTGCCCGGCATTGCAAGCGGGCCGAGAGGGCCCGGTCGGGGTCATCACCGGTCCAGGCCTCCAGCAGCGGCGGCCACCGCGGCCGCAGCCCCGACGGGTTCGCCGACTTCCCGAACCGCACATGCAGCTTCCCGACGGCCCCAGCCCCGGATGCACGGGTCCAGACGCACCAGCTCGCTCACCCGCACCCCCGACAGGTACGGCGTGCGCAGCACGGCGTGATCCCGCGCCGCGGCCCGGTAATCGGAAGCGACCGCGACCTGGGAACGGACGAAGGACCCGCCTCTCCGTCTCCGGCGGCGGCCCCACCGCGGCGGTCCCACTGCAGTGTGGCAAGCGGCAGCCTGACGATGGGCCGCGGCGCGTCACGCCTGATCGTCTACGATCGGGCACGGGTCATAAGGGCTGCCCAGGGCCTCCTTCTGCGAGGTGTGCCATGCGATGTCGCCGGAGCGCTTCTGGCCCCGGGTCGCAGCTACGCCGTGCACCGTAGATCGGCCGGCGGGCGATGCCCGGTCAGGAGGAACCCCGTCACCGCCCGGTCACCGCAGGCCTTGCCGTCGGCGTGGTAGGAGCCATGGCCGCCGCGGTCGACGGTGACCAGGCGGGCTCGGTCGCCGAGGGCCGCCCGCATGCGCAGGGCGCCGAAGTAGGGCGTGACCGGGTCCCGGAGGTTCTGGAGCATCAGAATGTTGGACGGCCCGTCCGAGGTGATGCGGACCGGCTTGTCGGTCGGCTCGGTGTGCCAGAAGGCGCAGGGGGTGATGTTCACCGGCTGTCCTGCGGTGAGCGGGTGCCGGATGCGGTCGGTGGCCACGGCGTGGGCGTAGCCGCGAACGTCGTGGGGCCAGCTCACGTCGTTGCATTGCGTCGCCGTGAACACGGCGGCGTCGCGGTCCGGCATCGGCGTGGCGTATCCGGGGGGCAGGGCGAGTGTGGCGTGGGGGTCTTCGGCCGCCTTGATCAGTTGGGCCAGCCAGGGGAAGTCGGCGTCGCTGTAGGTGAGCGCCTGCTGGACGGCCTGGCGCAGGATGTTGCCGGTGAGCGGCTTGTGCGGCGTGGTGGTCGCGCGGGGCGTGCGGTCCAGTCGGTCGGCGAGGGACAGCACCAACGGCCTCACCTCACTGACGCGTTGGGCCAGCCGTAGCCCGTCGCGGTCGCGGGCGGGGTCGGCGGCCCAGCGGGCGAAGTCGGGGAACCGCTCGTCGGTACCGGCCGCCGTGTTGGCGAGCCAAGCGCGTTCCACTCGCGCCGGGTCGGGATCATCGGTGCTGTCGAGCACCACCCGTTCGGTGTGCTCGGGGTACCCCTGCGCGTAGGCGGCGGTTACGTACGTGCCGTACGAGACCCCGTACATCGACAGCTTCGAGGTACCGAGGGCCTGGCGGAAGCGCTCGATGTCGCGCACCTCGTTCGCCGTGGAGTAACTGCGTACCACGGCACCGCCGTTGCGGGCGCAGGCATCGGCGATGCGACGGGCGCGGGCGACGCTGTCGCTGATATCGCCGCCGGGACCAGGCCAACTGCGGAGGTTCATCACGTCCCGGTCGTCCGCACTCAGCCCGCAGCCGACTGCCGTGGAGCCACCCACCCCGCGCGGGTCGAAGCTGACCAGGTCGTAGGCGCCGTCCAAGGCCTTGCGCAGCGCCGGTCCTGTCTGGGCGAGCGCTTCAACGCCGGATCCGCCCGGGCCGCCCGGGACGACCAGCAGGGTGCCGCGCCGGGCGGCCGGGCGGTCGCTGACCAGGCGGGTGACGCGCAGGGTGAGGCGGGCGCCGTCCGGCTTCCGGTAGTCCACGGGGACGGACAGATCAGCGCACTGCTGGTCGGCGGGGCCGTCGGGCTGGGCACACGGATGCCAGGAGAGTGTTGTCGCTGTCGCTGACGCTGGACCGGCGACGGCGAGGCATGTCGTCGCGCTGAGCGAAAGGACGCCCAGTACCACGGCGAGTCTGTGCTTCATCATTGTCTCCGAGGTAGAGGTGTTGACGGCCGGCCGCGGCATCCGCGTGGTCGCGTGGTCTCTGCGGTGGGCCGTGCGCGCGAATGCGCACGAGCTTGCGCGGCCGGTCACCATCGGGGCCCTGGCCTGTGCCGGGACTCGGTGCCGGGGTCGTGTCCCGGGCCCGCCGGGCCGCACGGTCACGGTGAGCCGGTCCTCCACCCGGATGCCACCGCGGTCCTTCGTGAGGTCATGGCCGTCGATGCTGATGACGAAGCCACCTTGGCAGTGGAGAAGGTCCCGCGGCCTCCCCCATCAGTGGGATCGCTCTCCCCCATATGGGGGGGGGCCGCCGCGCTCGTCCCACTGACAGGATGAGCAGGTGCCCCGACTCCAGCCGTCCCACCCGATTCCGCCGGCCCCCACGGCCGTTGGCGCGGCCGGTCACGTACACGCGCGGGCTGCACCTGTGCGTGCCCGCCGACACCATCGCGCTGCTGCTCGGCTCCGTGGCGTGCCGGTGGGCCTGATCCCGGCACGCCGTCTCGGGGAGGGCATCCAGGCCCAAGTGCCCCTGATACCGGATGAGCGCAGTGCTGGAACGGTCGGAGGCGGAGCTGGCCGCCTACCGGCAGGCGGCGCCGACGGCCCGCACCGCGGCCGCTGTCAGTGCTGCCTGCCACGCGGTCGCCGAGGAAGGCGATCTGCAGGAGAGGGGATCAGGCTCGCCAAGGCCGAGGAAGGGAGCTCTCCGCGCACGCTCGGCAGCCGCCGACAAGCAGGAGCGGGCCGGTGCCCGACTGCACCCCCGGGAGGCAGAGCAGGTACTTCATCGGTGCGTGTCACGTCGCGGACGCCGTGGGCGAGGCCCGCCGCGGCGAAGGGCTCGGGACCGGAAGGGGCGGGCGGGATACACGGTGGCCGGCCGGGCAGGGGCAGCCCCCCGTACCGACGGCTGGCTGATCGGCCCGGGCGCCCCGGCCGGAACCCCCCTGTCACGCCCCCCCACAACGCCCGTAAGAGCCTGAGCCAGGCCCCGACCGCGCGCAGTTTCCCGTCCTGGTCGTAGCGGCTGAGTCAACCGCTGCCGCAACCCGCCTCCACCAGGCCCGATTCGTAGGCCGCAATCACCGCCTGGGCGCGGTCGCGGACGCCCAGCTTGCCGAAGATGCCGGTGATGTGGTTCTTGACCGTGGAGACGCTGATGTCCAGGTCCGCGGCGATCTCCGCGTTGTCGAGGCCGGTGGCCAGGAGCTGCCAGATCTCCCGCTCGCGCGGGGTCATGTGGAGTGGGACCGCGGCCGCGACCGGGCGGGCGGGCACGGGGGTCCGCACGTAGGCGGAGAGCAGCCGGGTGAGCAGCCGGGGTGCGACGACCGCCTCGCCGCCGTGCACGGTGCGGACCGCGGCGCCGAGTTCTTCCGGTGAGACGTCCTTCGGGAGGAAGCCGTGGGCTCCCGCGCGCAGGGCGGCGACCACGTACTCGTCCATGTCGAAGGTGCTGAGCGCCAGAACGCGGACCTCGGGGAGGGTGCGCGCCAGCTCCGCGGTGGCCTGGACGCCGTCGAGGACGGGCATCCGGATGTCCATGACGACCACGTCGGGTCGCAGGTCCTGGGCGAGGGCGACGGCGCGGGCGCCGTCCTCGGCCTCGCCGACCACCTCGAACTCCGGGTCGGGGCCGAGGATCAGGGCGAGACCCCGCCGTACCAGGGGCTGGTCGTCCGCTATGAGCACACGAATCATCGGTGTCGTCGTCCCTCTCACTCGCCGCCCCGGCCCGCCGGTATCGGAAGGCGGGCCGCCACCCGGAATCCGCCGCCGTCGCGTGCGGCCGCCTCCAGGGTTCCGCCCTGGAGGGCTACGCGTTCGTGCATTCCGATCAGACCGTACCCGGTTCCCGGTGCGGGCCGGGCGGCCGACGGCGGTGGACCGGCCCCGTCGTCGCTCACCTCCACGCGGACCTCGTCCGGGCGGTACGTCAGCCGCACCTGGGCCCGCGCCTGCCCCGCGTGCTTGCGGGTGTTGGTCAGTGCCTCCTGCACGATGCGGAAGAGGGTGAGGCCGACGCTGGGCGGCAGCGGGCGGACCGTGCCCTCGACGGTGAAGTCCGTCTCGGTTCCGGCCAGCCGTGACTCGGTGACGATCCGCTCCAGGTCCGCGGTGCCCGGCTGGGGAGCCGGCGGGCCTTCGTCCGCTTCTTCTCCGGCCCGTAGTACGTCGAGGAGTTGGCGCATCTCACGCAGGGCGACGCGGCCCGAGTCCTCCAGGGCGACGAGGGCCTCGCGAGCCGCCTCGGTGTCGTGCGCCAGGTTGGCGCGCGCGCCACCCGCCATCAGCTGCATGGCGGTGATGTGGTGGGCGACGATGTCGTGGAGTTCCCGGGCGATCCGGCGTCGTTCCTCGGCGACCGCGCGCTCGGCCCGGAAGGCGTGGTTGGCCTCGACCTCCCGCTGCCAGCGGTTGACGACCACGGCCGCGGCGGCGACCAGGGTCGCGGCAGCCGCGTTGGCGACGACGGACCAGCCTGCCGGGACCAGCGTCCCGCCCTGCCCCAGCGAGGCCAGCGGCACGGTCAGGACGACGGAAGCCGCGGCGACGGCGGGGCGGCCGAACCGGACCACCGCATAGAGGGCGGCGGCGAGCCCGAGCGGGAAGCGCGGTGAGTCGTCCGGTATGGCCAGGTTGGGCACGACCCCCAGGAGCAGCACCGTCGCGAGCACGGTGACGGGGTGGCGGCGGCGGGCGAGCAGGCACAGGGCCGCCGCCACGAGCGCGCAGGCGGCCGGGATCGGCAGGGGCATCCCTTCGGACTGGGTGCCGAGCGAGAAGCCCAACAGGTCGACCGCGGCGGCCCCGATCGCCACCAGTGCGTCGTTGCGCGTCCAGCGCAGCGTGTCGGCGCCTCTGTTCATCGTTGCCGGTCCCTCCCCGCCGGCCGGCCTCCGACCGGTGCGGGGCGGTTCGGGCCGGTTCCTGTCGATCCATTCTGGCAGGCGGGCCGGCTGGTGCCGCCCTCCCGCAGGCCGGTGGCAGACCAGGACCGGGGTCCTGGTCGGGGCCGGCCTCCGGACCCTGCTCCCGGGGTGGAGTTCCTCCCGTGCGCCGACGATCGCACGGCCCGTACCTGGTGGTCTGGAGACCGGCCGGGAACCCCCGGTCCACCCCGCAGACCTGAGGAGTCACGTGATCCGCGCCCTGACCGGGTTCTCGACGAGGAACCCGTGGAAGGTGATAGCCGTCTGGGCCGTGCTCGGCATCGCCCTGACCATCGCCGGCCAGGCGCTCGTCTTCCGCGCCACCCAGAGCAACACCGGCGCGTTCCTGCCCCCGTCCTACGACTCGGCGGCAGCCCTGAAGGTCGCCGAGGAGAGGTTCGGGGTGAAGCCGGACGCGAACACGCTCACCGTGCTGGTGGCCCGGAGGGACGGCGGGCAGCTGAGCGAGGCCGACGAACGGCGCATCGCCGAGGAGGCCGCGAAGTTGGGCACCCACCGGGTGGCCATGCCCGAGCCCGAGGAGGAGACGCCGTTCGCCCAGGACCATTCTCAGACCCCGAAGGTCGCCCCGGCCGTGACCGCCCCGGACCGCGCCTTCGGGCTGCTGTCCGTGGAAATGAAGGGCAACCCCCAGGACCCCGGGCTCCAGGACACCTACCGGGCCTTCCGCGAGCAGGCTCGGGCCGGGTTCGCCGCGGCCGGATTCCGGACCGGTTACACGGGCGGCCTCGCCTCCACCGTCGACGACGTCGAGGCCCAGGAGACGCGGGCCCGGGTCATCGCCGTCGCGATGCTCGGCGTGATCGTGCTGCTGCACGTCCTGGTGTTCCGCAGCGTGCTCGCCGCGCTGCTGCCGCTCCTGGTCGTGTCCGTCATCGGCGGCGCGGCTACCGGCACGGTGGTCGGCGTCGCGATGCTGACCGGCGTCGCCCTCGACCCGTCCACCCCGCAGCTCATCAACGTCGTACTGGTGGGCATCGGCATCGACTACTTCCTCTTCCTGCTGTTCCGCTTCCGCGAGCAGTTGCGCCGGCGGCCCGAGCAGCCGGGACGCGACGCGGCGGCGGAGGTCTCCAGGCGCGTGGGTACGGCGGTGACGTCGGCGGCGCTCACCATCGTCGCGGCGTTCGCCACGCTCGGGGTGGCCTCCTTCGGACAGTTCCGGATGCTCGGCCCGGCCATCGCCGTGTCCGTGCTGGTGATGCTCCTCGGCAGCCTCACCTTCATGCCGGCCCTGCTCGCCGTCACCGGCCGCACGATGTTCTGGCCGTCACGGGCCCACCAGCGCGAGCCCCGCGGCGGCTCAGCCGCCCGGCTGGGCACCTGGCTGGGCGAACGGCCCCTCACGGCGATCCTGGCCTCCGTGGCGCTGCTGGGCGCCCTCGCCTCGGGCCTGGCCGGCATGCGGATGGACTACGGGTCGGGCGGGGCAGGCGGCGAGCGGACGGCCGCCGCTGCCACCGCGGCCGAGATCTCCCGGGCCATGCCGGCCGGCGTCTCCGACCCGATCAGCGTGTACGTCACCGCTTCGGACGGCGCACCGCTCACCACCGGCCGGCTCGACGCGCTGGCCGGAACGCTCGCCCGGTTGGAAGGGGTGGGTCAGGTCGCCCCGACGGTACTGAGCCAAGACCGTCTGGCGGCGCGCCTCGACCTGTTCCCGCACGCCGATCCGCACGGCCAGGGGGCCCGCGACCTGGCGTCGGGCGCGGTCCGCGACGCGGTCGCGGCTCACCGGCCGAACGGCACCGAGGTCCACGTGGGCGGCACCGCGGCGGTACTCGCCGACGTCGCGACGGCCGTGGAGAAGGACCTGCGCCTGGTGTTTCCGGTCGCGGCAGCCCTGATCGCGCTCATCCTCTTCCTGCTGCTGCGCAGCCTGCTCGCCCCGCTGATCCTGATGCTCGCGGTGGGCCTGGGGTTCACCGCCACGCTGGGTGCCGCGGCGCTCGTCTTCCAGCACGGGCTGGACCGGCCGGGCGTGGCCTTCACGCTGCCACTGGTGCTGTTCCTGTTCGTCGTCGCGCTGGGCACCGACTACAACATCCTGGTGACCGACCGGATCCGGGAGGAGATGGAACGGCCCGGTCCGGCCCGGGATGCGGTGACCAGGGCGGTGCGGCACACCGCGCCGGCCGTGGCGACGGCCGGGCTGGTGCTGGCCGCCTCCTTCGGCAGCCTCGCGGTCAACCCGATCGAGGCCACGCAACAGATCGGTTTCGCGACGGCGCTCGGGATCCTGCTCTCCGCCTTCGTCCTGTCGGTCGTCTTGGTACCAGCGTGCGCGGTGCTCCTGGGCCGGGCCGTCTGGTGGCCCGTGAGGCCGCGGCCGGCGGCGTCCCGGCCGAGTCCGGGAGCGAAGGCGCCGGAACGCGTCCTGGTTCCCTGAGCACGGCGCGCCATGCGCGGGGCGCCGGGCGGGCGGGGTTACGTAAGGGATCCGCGCGCACCGGCGCCCGGGGACGTTCGGCTGGGTCGGGCGTCCGGCACTCGCCGTCGCCGTGGCGATCTGACCCCGCCACAACGACGGCAGGAACTGGTTGGACACTGATCGAACCACGAGGTCCCCGGCCCGACAGCGACGCCCATGTCGAGCCGCACCGCGGGTGATGGGTGGTACCCCGGCGGCATCAGGCGAGCCGTGCAGCGCCGAGGCGTCCAGGAAAACGGCGTTCGGAACACGACCCGACCGTCCAAGGCCCAGCTGTGCCCGGCAGGGGCGCGTCCGTCCTCGTAGGGCGCTGCTCCACAACACTCGTCCGGGTGAACGCACATCGTGGCCGCAGTTGGCTTCGTCATACGGCCGCGGAACGGCTGGAGCCGGACGGGGGGCGTGCTCGGCCGGCGGACGGCTGTGCCGGAGAGCGCGACCGTGTCGTTACGATCAGCGCCGCTGAGGCCGATGCATGCACGCCTGTGCTTATGCGCTGACTTGACCTGCGGTTATGCCGCGATGCAGGGCGGTGCGAAGGCCCCGGCTGTTCCACACGACGACGGGGAGGGACACGTGCGTGCTGCAGGAGCGACGGCCGGCCGGGACCAGGGTGGGAGCGCGGGGGTGCAGCTGGCGCGGATGCTGCGCCGCTGGTGGGAGAAGGCCGGAAGCCGGGCCGGCGGCGGTCGGCCCACGCAGCAGGCCCTGGCCCTGAAGTTGGGCGTCGACCAGACGACCCTCTCGCGCTACCTGAACCCCCAACACCCCTCTACCGCGTCCATGAGGGTGGTGGAGGCCCTGCACTCCCAGTTGCACGCCCCCACGGCCGACCTCGAACCGGCGAGGACGCTGTGCCGGGCCGCACTGCTGGGGAACGGCCGTGCACAGGTGTTCGACGGTGGAGGGGAGCGCACCGCACCGGCGGGTTCCCCCGACGGATCCGGCGAGCCCCCCGCTCCCGATGCAGGCCGCCCCGGTAACGCTGCCCCGCAGGGCACTGATGTGCGCGCCGCTCGCGGCGGGCACCGCTCCCGGCGGCTGCGGCCGATGTTCGTCGCGGCGGCCGTGGTTGTGGCGTTCGCCCTGGGAATGGTCGTGCAGGAGCAGCTCTCCGGCCGCGGCCACAACGCTGCGGCCGGCGGTGCGGCCGCGGCCGCTCCCGCGGGCAGGACACCGTACGCGTGGCCGTTACTACGCATGGGTGAGGAGGACCAGTTCACCCGTGGCCGCGCCCTGCAGCACCTGTTGAACGCGCACGGCTACAAGCTGCTGGCCGACGGGTTCTTCCGGCAGGACACCCGGGACGCCGTCATGGACTTCCAGCAGCGGCACGACCTGCCGGCCGACGGCAAGGTGGGCGTGCGGACCTGGCCCGAGCTGGTGAAGGAGGTGGGACCGCAATCCGGTGCGTCCGAGGTGCGGGCCGTGCAGGAACTCCTGAACAACGTGGGCCAGGGCGGCACGGCGGTGTCGGGCAAGTTCACCGCGGCCACCGGCGACGACGTGCGGTTCTTCCAGCGCACTCACAGTCTGCCCGTGACCGGCCAGGTCGACGTGGACACCTGGCTGGCCCTGCTGGTCAAACAGCTCCCGCCCGTCAAGGCGCCCGACTACCAGAGGGCCACCAGCCCGACGCCCTCCGCTTCCAGGTAGGGCGGGCGGCGCGCGCACCGCTCGGACACGGCGCCGCACCCGGCTCGCTGGAGGAGCGTCCGGACCACATGCACCAGGCAGGGCCATGGTCGCCATAGCGCCAGGTCACGGGCCTGCATGCGGGGTGCATCGATGCACCTCGGCAAGCCGCCGGGATCCTCTTCCCCCCGCTCGGCCGTCCCGGCCATGCTGGTTGTGCGGCCGGCGGTCCCGGACAACCCGCCCTTTCGACGGGTGACAGGTCCCGACCCTGGCTCCGGTCCGCTTCCAGTCACCACGCCGCCCGAAGGGGGCACCCATGTCTGCTGTCCGCAGAACCCTCACGTCCGCTGTCTCGGCCGCCGTCCTCGCCGGGGGTCTGGCCCTCGGCGCAGCCGGTCCGGCGAGCGCGGCCACCTGCCCGTCCTCTGCGTCCCCCGTCATCGACGGGGCGTCGGCCAGCTGGACCCTGAGCTGCTCCGGCAACACCGTGAAGGTGTCCGGCTGGCTCCAGGACACCCGCGTCGACGGCAAGTGCGCCATCGTCCGGATCAACGCCGGCAACGGCGAGTACACGACGAAGTCCGCGTGCAGCTCGGGGGTGCGGGAGCAGTTCTCGTTCACCTTCAAGGGCACGAAGGATGCGCAGGTACGCCTCGCCATCGCCTGACCGCACGCCAGGGGGTGGGCCGGCCACGAACGCCCCGCCGGTGAGTCGGCGTGGTCCAGGTGTGTGCACCTGACCGCGACGGGTTCGGCGCGCTCACGGCGCCGAACCCGTCGGCGGGCCGGCTGAGTACGGGGACGGCCATCGGGGATAGCCGGTACTGGCGGAGTGTCCCCCCACGCGGCCAACACCGACGTGCGCCGCGTCCCGGTCGAAGTCGGGTCCGGAGGTGTGCGGATCGATCAGGAATCGAGAAGCGCGGCTCACGGAGCCGCGTCTAGCCTGCTCGTCATGGACATCACCATTCACACGACCGCTCTCCCGCACGACGACCCGGACGCGTCGGTCGCCTTCTACCGCGACGTCCTCGGCTTCGAGGTCCGCAGCGATGTCGGGCAGGGCAGGATGCGCTGGATCACGGTCGGGCCGGCTGGTCAGCCCGGTACGTCGATCCTTCTGGCGCCGCCTGCCGCTGATCCCGGCATCACCGAGGACGAGCGGCGCACGATCACCGAGATGATGGCCAAGGGCACCTACGGCTGGATCCTGCTGGCCACCCCGGACCTCGACGCCACGTTCGAGAAGGTCCAGGCCGGTGACACCGAGGTCGTCCAGGAACCGACCGAGCAGCCGTACGGCGTCCGCGACTGCGCCTTCCGCGACCCCGCGGGCAACCTGGTCCGCATCCAGGAACTGCGCTGAGCCCTGCGGGTGTCGGTGCGGCTCTGCGGGACGACATGGCGACCGCCCATAAGGCCGGCCGAGGCGCAGCAGAGCAGACGTGCCTGCCCTGTCGGCTGCTCGCCAGCGTCTCGTTGAACCGGCTGTGAGCTGGGCTCCGTCCCGCTGTTTTCGGGCAGTTACTCAAGCGGTAGGTCGAGTCCGGCGGGCCGGTCGAGCAACTGCCGGGCGTCTGGGGTGCCCGCCGAGGTGGGCGCCCCAGACGCCCGACGACGTCGAGGGCAGTGGAAGACGAACGACAACGGGGAGGGTCCTGATGTGTAGGCCTGAATGGAGGCGTGCCCGCGTGCAGGCGCAGCGCCTGGAGGATCTCGCGCGGCTGCGCCGCGTGCGTGACCGGATCGACAGGGAGTACGCGCAGCCGCTGAACGTGGAGGCGCTCGCTCGCGATGTGCACATGTCCGCCGGGCACCTGAGTCGGCAGTTCCGGGCCGCCTACGGTGAGTCGCCGTACGCGTACCTGATGACGCGCCGTATCGAGCGGGCGACGGCACTGCTGCGGCGGGGCGACCTCAGCGTCACCGAGGTCTGCTTCGCGGTCGGCTGCGCGTCGCTGGGCACGTTCACCACCCGCTTCACCGAACTGGTCGGCATGCCGCCCGGCACCTTCCGGCGCCAGGCGGCCGCTGCGGCGGCCGTCGATGCCGGGGGTACGGCCTACGAGCCGGGCGCGGCCGTCAAGGTGGAGGGGATGCCGGCGGGCGTGGCGAAGCAGGTCGCGAGACCGGTCAGGAATCGAGAAGCCCCGGCCGCAGCCCGACCCCTAGCGTGATGGTCATGGCAACCAACGCTTCCACCGCAGCCCACACGTCCCTCGCGTCCGTCACCCTCGAGGTGGCCGATCCCGAGGACGCCCGCCGCTTCTACACCGCCTTCGGCGTGGACACGTACGTCCGCCTGCGGGCGTCCGAGGCGCACTCCGCCGGGTTCCGCGGCTTCACCCTGGGGCTCACGGTGACCAACCCGGCCACCGTCGACGGCTTCTTCCGCGCCGCCGTGGACGCCGGCGCCACCGTCCTCAAGCCCGCCGCGAAGTCGCTGTGGGGCTACAGC
>NZ_JBVHVT010000055.1:0-59316 GCF_055564695.1 Streptomyces sp. NPDC029014 | reverse complement strand
TTGGTTTTTTTTTTTTCCACCCAGGTATTGGGGGGGGGGGGGAGGGGAGAACCGGCAGGACAGCTCTCCGCTCTTGGGGACCCCCCCTTCTCCTCCCCCCCCCCCCCCCCCCCCGGGGCCGCGGCTGCTGAAGGCGGCGAGGGACTCGGGGTCGCCGGACACGCGTTCGGCGCCGATGGGCGGGTCGGGGTAGTCGCTCGGCCACGCGCTGTTGTAGGTGGCCTCGGAGAGTCCGCCGCTGGTGCGGTTGCTGCGGCCGGCTCCTACGGTGAGGGCGTTCTTGCAGGAGCCGGGTGAACCGATGGACGCCCAGTCCACGAAGCCCTTGGGCGAGTTCAGGCGCACGCCGGCGGTTCCCTCGTTGCCGGCGGCCATGACGACGAGCATGTCGCGCCGTTGGTGGACGTACGAGTCGACGTCGTCGGAGTCGATGGTGTACGCGGATCCGGTGGCGGCGCCCCAGCTGTTGTTGTGGACGCGGGCACCGGCCTGGTAGGCGGGCTCGAAGAGGTCGGCGAGGGAGAGGGGCAGTCCGCCGAGGTTCCCCGTCGCATCCATCACCGACTGGAAGTAGAGCTTCGCTTCGGGAGCGGCGCCGCGGATCTGGCCCTGGGAGGCGGAGCCGTCCCCCAGCACGGAGCCCGCTACGTGGGTGCCGTGGCCGTCCGGGTCGTCACTGTTGCCGGGGCGGCCGAATGCGACGACGTCGACGATGCGGCCCTGGAAGTCGGGGTGCGTCCGGTCGAGGCCGGTGTCGGCGACCGCCACGATCTGTCCCTTGCCGGTGAACGGTACGCCGCTGCTGCCCGCCCCGTTGGGGATGATGCCCATCAGGCGGACGGCGAGGTCGTTGCACAGCTTCGGCGGGACGTACTCGACCATGTCGAGCACGTCGGGGAGCTGGGGGATCTCCATCTCCAGCGGGGACCCCTCGGGGATCTTGAGCCGGATGCGGTGTGCGGCGGCGGCGATGAGCCGCAGGCCGGAGGAGTCCTCGTGGTCGGCGAGCCATGCCAGGACCGATTCACGGGAGGCCGTGTCCGTCAGCCGCAGGTCCCAGACGCGGCCGTCGACGGCGGACTTCGGTTCGCCCGCCGTGGGCGGCGTGGGGGCGTGGCCCGCGCGGAGCCGGACGGGGGCTGCCACGTGGGGACCGTAGCGGTCGACGGAGACCACGAAGTCGAGGTTGCTGAGTCGTCCGGCTTGGGATTCGGTGCCGGCCGCGAGGTAAGCGTTGACCGGGACGCTGCGCTGGAGCTCGACGCCGGTGGCGTCGATCTCCTCCCGGTACCGTTCGACGAGCGGTTCGCCGAGCTGGACGATCCACGAGGCGCGCTCGCCCGGTGCGACGGTCAGGGCGTCCGCGGCGCCGCTCCCTTCGGGGAAGGGGGATCTTCCGGTCACCCGCCCGCGCGCCATGGCGGACGTTTCGGCGCTCCGGGCGTCGTCCAGTCTGTCGACGGTCAGTCCGGCGTTCTCGAGTTCGGTGAGGTCGCTCTCGGCGATGTCTCCGATGACGTAGCTCTCGGTCTTGGTGGCGTTGCCGAGCATGCTCAGCGCCGCCTGTTCCTCGCCCTCGTGCATGAAGTATGCGATGACCCGCATGGCGGTTCCGTTCCTGGGCGCGCTCAGGCGCCCGAGCAGGGAGGTCGGGTGAAGGCTGCCCCGGGGCATCGGACGTCCGCACGCAATCTAACTGCGGAGAGTGACGAGGGATCGAGGGACACGCCTCCGCCCGGCGACTCGAGCCCACGGTGCGGGAGGTATCGATTCAGCACCCGAGCCGTTACGCCAGCAGGCGCAGCCAGGCCTCTGCGAGTGCGGCGTGCCCGGCCGCCGTCGGGTGTACGCCGTCCGCGGACCAGTGCTCCGGCCCGATCGGCGCCGAGAGCTGGGCGAACATGCCGTCGGCGGCGAGCAGGTGCGCGCCGTGCTTGCGGGCGAGCCTGCGAACGGCCTGGATCTTCGGGTCCAGGTCGGTGCGCCACTGGTTTCGCTGTTCCTCTCCGACGAGTGCGGCCCCGGCCTCGATGACGCCGCGGACGGGCAGGAGGAACGGCTCGACGAGGATCAGCTCCGTGCCCGCCTGGGCGAGGGGCGCGAGGAGACGGTCGTAGCCCGCTTCGAACTCCTCCACGGGGATCACGTGCCCCTCGGGATCCAGCGTGTGCCAGCCCATGTCGTTGACCCCGACGAGGATCGACACCACGTCCGGGCGTGCGTCGCGTACGTCCGTCTGCCAGCGGGCTTCGAGGTCGCTCACCTTGTCGCCCGCGTTCGCGGTGTTCAGCCACGTCACGGGCCGGTCCGGGTGCCGGAGCCCCCATTCGCCGGCGACGCGCAGCGGGTAGCCGAAGCCGAGACCGTCCTCGCTCCCCAGCCGTTGGCAGTCGGTGATCGAATCGCCGGTGAACACGATGGTGCTTCCCGGTCGGACGGTGATCGTCATGGCGCTCCTTGGACTCGGTGCGGAGAGGCCTTCCCAAAAGGTTCCGAACCCCACCGACACCGGACCGACAGCCGCTGACACGCCGCCGACACGGGAGCGTCATGGATGCACGACGGCCCGGTCGGACTCGGAGCGCAGGACGCAGAATTCGTTGCCCTCGGGATCGGCGAGGACCGCCCAGCCCGAACCGTCGGGATTCCGGTGGTCGGCGACGAGGGTGGCGCCGAGGCCCAGCAGCCGGTCCACCTCCTGCTCGCGCGAGGTCTCCGGGCGGACACACAGATGGATCCGGTTCTTGACCGTCTTGGGCTCGGGCACCTGGTTGAAGTACAGCACCGGGCCCTCCGCCAGCAGCACCTGGGTCTCCCGAGCCCCCGGTTCGTCGTCCGGGTCCATCGGGCGGCCCGTCACCTTGCTCCAGAAGCGGGCCAGTTCATAGGCGTCCGCACAGTCGATCGCCACGTTCTGCAATACCGAAACCATGCGCGCGAGTTTCCCCGATCCCCACGCCGAACGCCACCGAGCGCCGCTCACCCTGAGCAGGCTACGGGGAGCGGGTGCGTCCTGTCCGTCGATCCCGGTGTCCCGGTGGGGAGGGCGGCCGCCGACCCGCGTCACCGCGTGCGACGGTTTCAGGAGAAGGGCTGCTCGTCCGGCCGACAGGTGGTCCCGGGAGGTGGCAGGGTGCCGTCGACGACGTAGCGGCTCTCGTACGCCTTCACGCAGCTGCTGGCGTTGTTGAACAGGGCGGTGTGGCCGTACCCCTCGTGGGTGAGCAGGCGGGCGCCGGCCAGCTCCTTCGCCATGGCCTCGGAGCCCGTGTACGGAGTGGAGGGATCGTACCTGGTGCCGACCACCAGGACGGGGTGCGCGGTGGGCTTGTTCCACGGCCCGTCGTACCGGTCGGCGGCCCGGGCCGGCCAGGTGGCGCAGGGCTCCGCGGCCCAGGTCCAGTAGCGGCCGGCGTCGCCCGCCCGCGCTGCACCGGCCTCCTCCAGACGGTGGTAGGCGGCGGGATCGCGGAGGTTGGGGCTGTCGCCGCACCACACGGCCGCCGCCTGTTCGTCGCCGAGGTACGGGGCGGGGTGCGCGACGGGGGGCGGCGGCGGGAACGCGGCCGGCTTCGGGGCCCGGCCCTGCCACAGGTCCTGGAGGCGGCGGGCGAGGTCCGCCCAGCCCGGGTCGACGACGTACAGGCCGCTCACCGCGTCGGCGACCGTCCTGGCGTACGTCCACGTGCCCACCGGGCGTTCCCTGAGGCGCTGCATCAGCCGGTCGAACTTCGCACGGGTCGCCTTCGGGCTGCCGGCCGAGAAGGCGCAGCGGTCCGTGCCGGCGGATCCGCACAGGTCGAGGAAGCGGTCCAGGGTGGCCGCGGCGGTGCGGTCGGAGCCCATGCGCAGGAGCGTGGTGGTCCGGGCGTCCGGTCGGCCGTCGTTCGTCCACGCGGAGGGCGCGATGTTGCTGTCCAGGACCATGGCGCGGACCTTGTCGGGGAACAGGTTGGCGTAGGTGGCGCCGAGGATCGTGCCGTAGGAGAGGCCGAAGTAGTTGAGCTGCGGTTCGCCCACGGCCTGCCGGAGGAGGTCGAGGTCCCGGGCGGTGTCGGTGGTCGACACGTGGCGCAGGAGCTCGGCGTCGCGCTTCTCGCAGCGCCGGCCGAGGTCCTCGTACGCGTCGATCCAGGTGGTGCGCTCCTTCTCTCCCACGGGGAAGCCGGCCGGCCTGGACCGCGCCCACGCCTCGGCGGCGTCGGTGCTGTCGAAGCAGTTCACGGCCGTGCTGGTGCCGATGCCGCGCGGATCCCAGCTGACGATGTCGAAGCGCTCCCGCAGCTCTTCCGGGAAGGAGCCGTAGTTCTGCGGCACCTGCACCGTGCCCGGGCCGCCGGGCCCGCCGGGGTTCACGAAGAGGGTTCCGATGCGCCGCGCGCCGTCCGTCGCCTTCCTGCGGACCAGGGCCAGGTCGATGGCTCGGCCGCCGGGGTCGGCGTGGTCGAGGGGGACGCGGGCAGTGGCGCAGTCGTACGGGCTGCCGGGCCTGCAGGGACTCCAGTCCAGGCGGGGCACGCCTGCCGAGGGCGACGGCGCATGCTGGGCGGCGGCCGCGGGTCCGGGGCAGCTGAGGACGGCCGAGGAGACCGCCGCGGCGACGAGTGCCACGGCGCGGTGGCGACGGCCGCCTGCGGGTCCGGGTCGGGGCATGGTCCGCCCTCCTCCCGTCGCGTCGGGGCTCTGGCAGGACGAAGGCCCCTGGGACCACGAAACCGCGGTTCACCGTCCCGCGCGAGCCGAGGCACGGGCCGCAGAGCCGGCGGACCGGGATTCCGTCCAGCGGCCGATGCGGCGGGCCGTGCCCTGTGGCTAACGTCGAACCGGCGAAACGGAACAGGACGGCGAAGGCGATGACGCAAACGGAGCGGGTCGGCGATTGGCAGGGGGAGACGCTCGACCTGGACGGATACCTGGATCGGATCGGCTGGGGCGGGGAGCGGGCGCCGACGCTGGCGACACTGCGGGCGCTGGTGCGGGCGCACGTCACGTCGCTGCCGTTCGAGAACTTCGACGCCGTCCTCGGGGTGCCGATCCCGCTCGACGTGCCGAGCGTGCTGGACAAGCTGGTGCGCCGTCGCCGGGGCGGCTACTGCTACGAGCACGTGGTGCTCTTCGCCGCCGCGCTCCAGCGGCTCGGCTTCGCGTTCACGGCGCTGCACGGCCGTGTGACGCTCGGCTCGCAGAAGATCACGCCCGCCACCCACGCCCTGCTGCTCGCCCAGGTTCCCGGCGACGACCGCCGCTGGCTGTGCGACGTCGGATTCGGGGCCGGCCCTCTGGAGCCGCTCGAACTGGCCGACGGCTCCCGGTCGGACGTCGCGGGGTGGCCGTTCCGGTTGGAACGGCGCCCGGGGGACTACGGCATCGACCAGTGGTGGCTGTACCACCACGGGCGGGACGGATGGACGGACCGGCACACCTTCACGCTCACCGCGCACTACCCGGTCGACTACGCCGTCGGGAGCCACTTCGTCAGCACGCATCCGCGGTCGCCGTTCACCCGGCGACCGTTCGTCCAACGGTTCGACACCGACCGTCACCAGGTCCTCGACGGGGAGGTGTGGACGACGACGCTCCCCGACGGCACCTCCACCCGGCAGACCGTGCGACCGCACGACCTGAGACGAGTACTGGTGGAGGAGTTCGGCATCGTCATCGACGAGGGCACGGCGGCCCGGCTGACCGACGGCGCTGGCAGCGCCGGGCCTCCCTGACGACGTCCGGCAGGGTGGCACGTCCGGCACAGATGACCGAAATATTCTTGTTCGTCCTCCATAGTGGGTCGGTGACCAGTTCTCCAGCCCCGGCGGGGCGATCCGCGGGCGAGGAGTCGCGCCGTCCGGGTCGGACGGACTATGCGGGTGCGGTGTACGGCTCCCTGCTCGCGGCCTCGGTGGTGGCCGCGGCCGGTAGCGTCGGCGGCTTTCCCCGGCTTCACCTGGTGGTGGTGCTCCTGGTCACGGGCGTGGTGTTCTGGGCGGCGCACGTCTACGCGCACGTCGCCGGGGAGAGGGTGATCGGCAGGCCCCTCGACCGTCGGGAGGTGCGGCGGGTCGCGAGGCGTGAGTGGTCCATCGTGGAGGCCGCGGTGCTGCCCGCGGTGGCGGCGGCGATCAGCCCGTTGTTCGGCCTCGGCTACACCGGTACGGCGTGGCTGGCCCTCGCCGTCGCGGTGGCCCAGCAGGTGGCTTGGGCGACCCTCGGCGCGATCCGAGCCGGGGCGTCCCGCCGGATGGCGGCGGGGGAGGGCGCGGTCAACCTCGTACTCGGCCTCGTCATCGTCGCCACCAAGGCCGCGCTGGGGCACTGACACCACCTGACCTCCCGGCTTCCCTCGCCGGAGTCCCGGCGGCCCGAACCGGCTTGTCAGACCCGTCCGTTAACGTGCGGGCCATGGGAAACTCAGGCGGAACTCTGACGGCCCGGTCCACAGGCGAACTGCACCTGCTCATGCGGGCGGCCGGGTTCACGGGCGTCGACGACACGCAGACGTTGGCGGACGGCTGGCAGGTCGCGGACTTCGCCGACGCCGGACGGCGCAGCCTGGCGAACCTCGTCGAGGAAACGGGGGCACCGGCCATGACGGTGTGCTTCCTCGACAGCGACCTGGGGTTCGTCGAGGCGCTCACCCCGGACGGGACCGGTTGGGAGGGTCTCCTCAACCGGGAGATGGCCGACAGCTACGAGATACCCCTGGAGCAGTTCCCCGTCGAACCGGCCGTGGCCGGCGCACTCGCGTGGTCGGCCGCTGCCGGCCTGACGCCCGACGAAGAAGCCGTTCGGCAGACGCTCACCGGGTCGGCCCTGTTCGCGGAAGTACTCTCCACGTCCCTCCTGGTTGCCCTGGGGATACCCGGCGCAGGCGGGCCACCCGTGGCCTGAACTGGCCCGTCGGGCAACCGGAAACGGTCTCCGGCCGCGTAAGCCTGCGGATGCGGGGCAGGAGCGCGCAAAGCCGCCCGCCGTCAGCAGAAGGGGCCCCACCATGCTTCGCTCCGCAGCAGTTGCCGAGTCCGTACGCCCGGCCGACCCCGCCGAGGCGGTGCCGGGAGCGAGCGTCGGAGCCGGGGAGGGAGCCGGCCTCCTCGATGCGCTGCCGCTGAGCGCCCAGCCGCGGGACATGGCCCCTGCCGACGCCCGGGAGTTGTCGAAGCAGTTCCTCGTGCGACTGCGCTCGCTGGAGGAGGGCACCCGCGAGTACCAGTACGTGCGCGGCACGCTCATCGAGATGAACATCTCGCTGGTCCGCTACGCCGCGCGCCGCTTCCGCAACCGGACCGCCCAGGCCCGGGTGGAGCTGGACGACATCGTGCAGGTCGGGACGATCGGGCTGATCAAGGCCATCGACCGGTTCGACCCCGATCGGGGCGTCGAATTCGTCACTCTGGCCCTGCCGTTCATCGTCGGTGAGATCAAGCGGTACTTCCGTGACGCCACTTGGGCGGTGCACGTGCCGCGGCGGCTCCAGGAGCTGCGCGCCGAGATCGCCAAGAGCCGGGAGGCGCTGTGCGACCTCCTCGGCCGCGCCCCGACGGTAGCCGAGATCGCAGGCGACCTCGGCATCGGGGAGGAGGAGGTGATCGAGGGCATGGTGGCGGCGAACGGCTACGCGTCCGAGTCCCTCGACGCCGCGGCGGACGCCGACGCACAGCCCGGCTCCGCCTCCCCGGGCCGCCGGACGCTCGCCGACAGTCTGGGCGAGACCGACCCCGCCATGGAGCTCTTCGAGGACTTCACCACCCTGGCCCCGCTGCTCGCCGGGCTCGACGAACGCGAGCGGCGGATCCTTGCCATGCGCTTCGGCAGCGAGATGACCCAGGCCGCGATCGGCGCCGAGCTCGGCATCTCGCAGATGCAGGTGTCCCGCCTGCTGTCGCGGACCCTGGCCCGCCTGCGCGAGGGCATGCTCGCCTCGTGACGGGCCCCCGGTCGGCTCACCGGTCCCCGGCAGGCCTGCCGGTCCCCGATAGGCCTGCCGGTCCCCGGTCGGCCTACCGGCCGGGTGCCAGCCGTGCGACATCGAACTCCGCCCAGATGGCCTTGCCCTGTTCGTGCGCCTCGGCACCCCAGCGGTCGGAGGTCCGCTGGACGATGAACAGGCCGTGCCCGCCGGGCTGGGCCGGCTGGTGGGGGCGGCGCGGGGCGGGCAGGGAGGCGTCGCCGTCACTGACTTCGATGCGCAGCCGGGACGGGGACGCGTCGAGGACCAGCTCCAGGGGACCCCCGGCATGCAGCATGGCGTTGGCCACGAGTTCGGCCACGACCAGGACGATGTCCTCCGTGACCGCCCGGTCCACCCCGTACGAGGCCGCGGACCAGGACCAGTCGTCGAGCGCCTGCGCGGTGAACGCGCGGGCGCGGGCCACCGGTTTGGGCAGACCGGCCAGCAGCATGCGCCGGCGCTGGCCGGTCGGCGGGAGCGTGCTCTCGCCGGGGCTGCCGTCACCCAAGGTGCCCGGGCTGGTCGTCATGTGCGGGTACCCCTTCCGGTGTCGGCGTGTCGGCGTGACGTCGTGCACCGCGCATTGCGGTTCGTCCGGTCGGATGCCCCGATGCGCTCGGACTATGCCCTTGCGGCGGCCGGACCTACGGGCCTTTCATGAGGCCAGTGCCGCGTCCACCGACGCATGGATGGAGAAGACCGCCTGCGCGCCCGTCAGTTCGAGTACGCGCATCACCGCCGGCGCGACCGCGGCCAGCCGGAACTCGATGCCCGCCGCCAGCGCCGCCGCACGCGTCTTCAGCAGCAGGTTCAGGCCGGACGAATCGCAGAACCCGACCCGTTCGAGGTCGACCACGACCACACGCGGGTCCTGTCCGACCAAGCCGGACAGCAACTCCTGCGCGGGCGCGAGGGTCTCGATGTCGAGGTCGCCCGCAACACTGCAGACCGCCCCGCCTGCTGGCGTGCGGTGGACCTGCACCGTGAGCGGTGCCCCCTGCGGGTACCCGGCCGTCACTCCGGCTCCCTGCTCCTTCTCGGCTGGCATCGGCGTCGTTCCTCCAGAGAGTGCCCTTCGACCTTACGCAAGGCGTTCGCGTAGGGCCACACCCAGGAGTCGTGAGTCTGCGGCGGGTGTGCCCGTCAGGCGAGGGCGAGGAACAGTTTTTCGAGTTCTTCCTCGGTCATGGGGGCCTGGTTCTCGCCGGAGTCGCTCATGCACTGGCGCATACCACTCGCGACGATCTTGAAGCCGGCGCGGTCCAGGGCCTTGGAGACGGCGGCGAGCTGGGTGACGACGTCCTTGCAGTCGCGACCGGATTCGATCATGGCGATGACCCCGGAGAGCTGTCCCTGGGCGCGGCGCAGGCGGTTGAGGACCGCGCTGGCTGCGTCGTCGTCGACTTTCACTGGTGCCTCCCGGACTCGTGTGCTCAGCCCTGATGGTACCCCAGGGGGTATCCGGGCCGGACGGGTCGGCGGTCGCGGAGCGACGCAAGGGTGGCTTCGAGGTCGGCCGCGCGAGGGCGGTTGTGGGGGAGTCTGGCGAGGAGGGAGGCCATGCCGCAGGTGTCGGTGAGGGCGGAGAAGGCGAGCCCGCCCGCGACGCCCGCGGAGGCCAGGCGGAAGGCGGGGCGCAGACGACCGAGGGCCAGACCGGTCAGGACGACGGCCCCGGCGGTGAGGCGGACCTGACGTTCCATGCTCCACGGGGTGCGGAGTGTGGCGTCCGGGCGGTGCAGGGGGTGGCCGCCGGCTGCCCAGGCTCCGGTGCCGCCGGTGAGGGTGGTGGCGGTGATGCCGTGGGCGGCTAGGACGCGGGAGGCGTCCTCGGAGCGGGCGCCGGAAGCGCAGACGGCGAGGACCTCGCCGCGGCGGGCGGCGTGGCGGATCTCGGGGAGGGCCTGCCGGAGCTGGTCGAGCGGCACGTTGAGGGCGCCGGGGATGTGGCCGGCGGCGTACTCGCCGGGCGTACGGACGTCGAGGACGATCAGCTCGTCCAACCGGCTGCGGACCTGGTCGACGTCGAGGGTGCGGGTTGCGGTCATGGCGAGGTATTCCGTCCTGCTGGTGTGGTGTGGTGTGGTGTGGTGTGGTGCGGCGGCGGGTGGTCGTCCGGGTTCCCGCCGGCGGGCGGCTCAGCGGACCGCGTCGATCAGCATCAGGAGTGCCACGGCCAGGAGCGCGACGGCGAAGACGCGCTGGAGGGCTGGCCCGGTGACCCTGGACGCGAGACGTCGGCCGTCCCACGCGCCGAGGACCGCGGCTCCCGCGAAGGGGGCGATGACGGCCCACCGCACGGGGGTGCCGGTGTCGGCGCGCGCCGCGAGCGCGGCGAGGGAGTTGACGGTGATGACCAGGAGGCTGGTGCCGGCGGCGGCGCGCATGCGCAACCCCAGCATGCCGACGAGCGCGGGGACGGCGAGGAAGCCGCCGCCGACGCCGAGGAAACCGGTGACCGCGCCGAGTCCGGCTCCCGCGCCGACGGCACGGGCGGGTCCGGCGCGTCGCGGTTCCCGGAGGTCGGCGTCGGCGCGCTTGAGCAGGTGCAGGCCGGCGAGGGCCGCCGTCGCGGCGAACGCGGCGGTCAGGACGGCGTCGGGGACGCGGGCGGCGAGGGTGGCCGCGGCCAGGGAGGGCAGGATGCCGGCGGCCGCGAACAGTGCGCCGGACTTCCACCGGACGTTGCCGGAGGTGGCGTGGGCGTAGAGGGCGGTGCCGGAGGCGGCCGTGACGATGACGAGTGATGCCGTGGTGGCGGCCGCCGGGGTGAAGTCCAGCAGGTAGATCAGGGCCGGTACCGCCAGGATGCTCCCGCCGCCGCCGAGCGCGCCGAGGGCCAGGCCTATGAGCGCCCCGGCGACGAGGGCGAGGAGGAAGACGCTCACGTGACGGGGCCGCGGGTTCCGTGCGTTCCGTGTTCCGCGACGACGGGCAGTCCTGCGGCGGCCCGGGCGCTCATTCCGCCGTCCGTCGTCCGGCGGAGGGTCTGCACCGCAGTGAGGCGGGCCGGGCGACGGCTGAAGAGGAACATGGGGCTTCCTTCCGTTCGAACGGAACGGGGGGGAGGGGGACCGGCGGCTCAGCGGTCGGCGCCGGTGACCAGGGGCAGGCCGGTGTCGCGGGCGGCGTCGAACGTGTCGTCGACGGCCGTGACGTCGCGACCGGCCGCGTCCAGGAGGGAGGCGGCGATCGCCGCACGTGTCCCACCGGCGCAGTGCACCCACACCGTCCCGGCGGGGACGTCTGCCAGACGCCGGTGGAGGAGGTGGAGGGGAATGTGGACGGAGCCCTCGATCCGGCCCGCGGAGCGCTCGGAGTCCCGGCGCACGTCGAGGACGACGCGCCCCGGGGCGGGGGCCCGGGCGGCCAGGTCGGCGAAGGTGGCGCGCGGGAAGCTGCGCGGTGTGCGGCCGTCGGGGATCCAGTCGCGGACGGTGCCGGTGGCCGCGGCGGCCGGCCGGTCGATGCCGACGCGCGCCAGTTCGCGCTGGGCGCCGGCCAGCTGCTCGGCCGAGTCGGCCAGCAGGGTCACGGGCTTGCCCCACGGGACCATCCAGGCGAGGTGGCCGGCGGTCTTCCCGGTGGCCTCGAAGTTGAAGGATCCCGCGACGTGGCCTTCGGCGAACGCGACGCGGTTGCGCAGGTCTACCACCCATTCCCCGGCGGCCAGACGGGCCGCGATGTCGGCCGCGTCGGCGACCGGCGGGGTGCTCAGGTCCACCGGCGCGGGGCCGGCGGCGTTGGCCGGGCCCATGTGGGCGTAGTAGGCGGGCACGTCGTCCAGGCCGGCCAGTAGGTCGGCGACGAAGGCGTCGACATCCATGACCAGGGCGTCGTTGCCCGTCTTCTCCTTCCCGATCGTGGTGGCGTCGCCCTCGGACTGCGAGGAGGAGCAGAAGCTACCGAAACCGTGGGTGGGAAGCACCGGCGTCTCGTCGGGCAGCGCTGCGGCCAGGCGGTTCGCGGAAGCGTGCTGCGCGCGGGCCAACTGCTCGGTCAGCCGGGGTTCCACCAGGTCGGGGCGGCCCACCGAGCCGATCAGCAGCGACCCGCCGGTGAAAGCGGCGGCCACCGTCCCGCGTTCCGCGAGGACGTAGGAGGTGTGGTGCGGGGTGTGGCCGGGAGTGGCCAGCGCCCGCAGGGTGAGCCCCTCGTCCACGGTCACGGTGTCGCCGTCACGGACCGGGGTCCTGGCGAACGCGACACGGGCGTCGGCGGGTACCAGGTAGGCGGCGCCGGTCAGGCGTGCCAGCTCCAGACCGCCGGAGACGTAGTCGTTGTGCAGGTGGGTTTCCACCACGTGGGAGATCCGGACTCCGCGCACGGCTGCCGCGACCAGTACGCGGTCCACGTCGCGCGGCGGGTCCACCGCGACGGCCGTCTTCGCACCGCCTGCCAGGTAGCTGCGGTTGCCGAGCCCCTCGGTCTCGATGATGTCGATGAAGAACACCCGAATGTCCCTTTCGTCGAGGATATTACCCCCGGGGGTATATCTCGACTCTAGCACGGGTACCCCCGGGGGTATTTTTGTCCGCAGTGTTCGGGGCCGTACCGCCCTCGCGCAGCCGTCGGGTCAGCCCGCGAGGAGGGCGGCGAGGAGTGCGTCGACGTCCAAGTCCTCGGTACCCGGCGGGACGAGGGCGCGGGTCCGCTCCAGAAAGCGGTCGAGCGAGGGCGCGTCCGCGAGGAACACCGCCTTGGCGGGCCCGTGCGTGTTCCGGCCGTGCAGTTCCATCCGCACCGTCCGTCCATGGGCGGCGGTGGTGACCGGACGGAAGAAGACGTCCCCTCCTCCGGCCGGCCGGTGGAGGCCGTCGATCAGCGTTTGGCGGTCGAAATGCCAGCACGCCAGGCGCACCGTGCGATGGAAGAACTCCGCCCGCACCGCCAAGGGGTCGGTGGGGGCGTAGGTCAGCCGGGCACGCAGGGGCACGGGCGTCTGGCCTGCGTCGGCGAGCTGCACGTCGATGTCAGCGGACACACGGGACATGGAACGGGCCTCCGGATGGGGTGAGGGCCGGTGGGAGTCGGCCGCACGCCTGCCCCGCCCGCTCCGCGCCAAACGGGCCGGCCGGACCGGCCCCGGCTCAGGACCGCCCGGACGCCCGCAGGGCCTCGATCAGCCAGGGTTGGAAGGGGAGGTGCCCGGGGACGACCTGCCAGTCGTTGACGGTCCACACCAGGCGCCAGTACCGGGCGACGAGCGGGTCGTGCCCCCGCCCGAACTGCCGGGCCATCCACTCCTTCAGCTCGGGGCCGGCCGGGCGGCCGAGTGCGGTGGCGAAGCGCGCCACGACGGCGTCGACCACGGGTACGGCCCCGTCACTGTCCGGGGCGGTGTCGGCGGCCATCGCGGCGGTGACGGCCTGCCTGGCGTGCTGGACGAGGTCCGCCGCCGTGCGGGGAGCGACACCGGGCACGGCGTCCTCGTCGGCGGGTGGCACCGCTGCGTGGGCCAGGCGCGTGCGGAAGTCGCCGTCGGCGATGAGCTCGGCGATCTCCATCCATGCGGCGAGCTGCGCGTCGGAGGGGTCGTCGGGGAGGTCGGGAACGGCGGTGCGCAGGGCGGCGGCCGCACTCTTCGCGGCGGGGGTGTCGCCGTCGAGGCCCTGGAGGAAGTCGGCCACCAGGCGGCGTCGTTCGTCTGAGGCGAGCTGGCTGAGGCGGTGCATGCGAGTGGTCTCCTCGGGAGTGGCGCCGCGTCGCGCGATGAGCCGCAGGATCTTCAGACGCATACGAAGTGCACGGATCTGCAGTTCGGCGGCGTCGGCGTGTGCGGCGGCGACCTCGGCGAGCAGGAGGTCGCCGTCGAGGACGCGGCGGGTGGTGGTGAGATCGACGTCCAACTCCCGCAGCACCCCGATGGTCCGCAGCCGCTGGACCGCCGATTCGTCGTAACGGCGGTGTCCGGCCGGGGTGCGGTGGTTCGGGGGCAGCAGTCCGGTGTCCGAGTAGAACCGGATCGTCCGTACGGAGATGCCCGTGGCGGCCGACAGGCTGCCGATCGAGTGCGGGGGTGTGGTGCCGTTCATGACGTCCACTCTCCGATCTCCAGCCACTGGAGGGTCAAGCCGCCCGGACGGTCGGTCTCACGCGGTGATCACGACGAGGGGATTCGGGCCGCCGCCCGGAAAGACGGGAGCCTCTCCTGCCGGGGAGCTTCCCGGCAGGAGAGGCCGAAGGGTTCACCCGTCAGGTGCGGTACGCGTAGTAGACCGCGTTCGGGTAGGCCGCGATGATGCTCGCGAGCGACTTACGGTACGTGTTGGTGGAGTGGTACGTGAGGTACGGCATTCCGTTGCCGCTCCGGTACGTCACCATCATGGAGTGGTCCTTGGACCCGTCCTTGTTGAAGTCCACCTGCACGATGTCGCCGATGTCCGCCTGGTACACGTTCGCCAGGTTCGCGGCGCGCTGGTTCGAGAGCGTGAACCAGGCCCACTCGTTCGCGCCGACCCAGGAGTCGCTCTGGCGGGTGCCGTCGTACCACCAGTTCCGGTAGTCCGTGGAGGAGCCCGGGACGGCCTTCCAGCCGCCCGCCTTCAGCGCCTGGCTGATGAAGTTGGTGCAGTCGCCCCCGGCCCCGTTGAACTTGCGGTACGCGGGGTTGTAGTTGCTCCAGTACTTCTCCGCGTACTTCGCCATGGCGGCGTAGTCGTAGGCGCCGCCGGTCTTCGCCTTGGGCTTCGCCGGAGCGGGGTACTTCGTGGACGCGGGCGTGCCGTCCGGGTACTGGTTGCCGTCGTCCTTGACGACGGCAGCCGCGGCCGTCACCGGCTCGTTGACGGCGACGAGGCCGTTGTTCTGGGACTTGATCGACGTCAGTTCCCAGGAGCCGCCGCGCTTGCTGGTGAGCGTCAGCTCGTATTTCGTCCCGATGTCAGTGGTTGCCGGCTCGTCCCCCCGGAGCTTCTTGTAGGTGAGCGTGGTCTGCTCGGTGACCTGGACGACCGCCTTGCCGCCGGCCACCGTGGCCTTGTCCACGACGACGCGGGTGTCCCCGCCCGTGTAGGCCTCGCCGAGTTCCGCCAGCCGCGTCTTGCGGGAGCGCAGCGACTGGATCGCGGCGTCCTCGTCCTTCTTCAGCTTGGCCGACATACGGGTCTTCGTGGCGCCCGGGCCGGAGCCGGGGCGCCCCGCCTGGTCCTCGACCAGCGCCTGGGTGCGCTGGGAGAGGACGTCGTCGGCGATACGGGCGAAGGCGTCGGCGGTGGCGCGGTCGGCCTCGCGGGGCCCGGGTTCCGCGGTCGCGGAGTACGCGAGCATGCTCCCGGACGCCAGGGCTACGGTCAGGGCCGCGATGGCGGCGGGCCTGAACCTCTTAGGTATCACTCTGTTTCCCCTTGTCACCCGGTCCGCACGAACCGGGGGACGGAATCTTCGCACAACTACGCGACTGTTTCGTCGCGTTCCGCTTGGCAGGCGGCGACCCGGCGGGAGTCGCCCCGTTCGCCGGGCGGACCGCCTCCGCTTGATCACTGTGGACCGCTCGTCGATCACTCGGCGTGATGCCGCCCACCACCGGCCCGACCTCATAGGAAGTGCATCTAGGGTGTGCGGGAAAGCACAGCAGAGGGGGCATTCGGAGTGGGCGGGAAGGATATGGCCGCTAGAGGGCGATCTCGGGACGGGCAGACGGCTCCGGAGGGCAGCGACGAGGCCGCGCCGGGCCGCAGGAAGTCCGGGGCGCGCCGCCGGCCCCGGCAGCGGAATGCCCGGCTCCAGGGCGTGGCGCAGAGCGTCACGCAAGCCCTCGCGCCGGCCGTCGCCGCGGCACGACCGCAGCTGCGGCGCCTGCGGCCCGACTTCCCGAGGCCGGGCCGCACCGGCTGGCGCCGGTGGACACCTTCGTGGCGCCAGTGGCTGGGCGCCTGCGTGTACGCGTTCCTGGGCATGGTGGGCTTCGTCACGATCGCCTACGCCATAACGGACATACCCGACGACCTCAACTCGTTCGCCACGCAGCAGGACAATGTCTACTACTGGGCCGACGGTTCCACGATGGCCCGGACGGGCTGGGTCAGCCGCCAGGAGATGCCGCTGGAGAAGGTGCCCCCCAAGGTCCAGGGAGCCGTCCTCGCGGCCGAGAACGCGAGCTTCTACTCCGACCCCGGAGTCTCGCCCTCCGGTGTCCTGCGGGCGCTGCGCGCGGCCGTGACGGGGGGTGAGACCCAGGGCGGCTCCACCATCACGCAGCAGTACGTGAAGAACGCCTACCTGAACCAGGACCGCACCCTCTCCCGGAAGTTCACCGAGATCCTGCTCGCCCTGAAGCTGGACAACCAGACCGAGAAGGAACAAATCCTTCAGGACTACCTCAACACCAGCTGGTTCGGGCGCGGCACCTATGGCATCCAGCGCGCGTCCCAGGCGTACTACGGCAAGGACGTCTCGCAGCTCAATCCCAGCGAGGGCGCTTTCCTGGCCTCCCTCCTCAAGGGCGCCGGGCTGTACGACCCCACTCTCAGCAAGGAGAACCACGAGCGGGCCGTCGAACGCTGGGGCTGGATCCTGGACCGCATGGTCGAGACCGGCCAGCTCTCGCGGGCCGAGCGCGCCACCTACACGAAGTTCCCCGAGCCCTCCAGCTCGTCCCTGGTCGGCATCCCGGGCGCGCAGACCGGCTATCTGGTCGAGATGGCCAAGGCCTACGCGATCAAGTCGAGCCACCTCAAGGAGTCCGACTTCGACCTCGGCGGCTACCAGATCTACACCACCTTCGACCGGGCCCGCATGACGGCCCTGACGGCCGCGGTCCAGGAGGCCCAGAAGGACTTCGACGCCGAGCGGCGGCCCGATACCGACAAGTTCGCGAAGATCGGTGCGGCGAGCGTCGCCCCCGACGGGCGGCTGCTCGCCGTGTACGGGGGCCCGGACTACCTGAAGCAGGGCTTCAACGAGTCGAACGCGACGACGATCCCGGTCGGTACGGCGTTCACGCCGATCGTCTACGCGGCCGCGCTCGACGAGGGCGTGGTGCGCTCCCGCGGCAAGGCGCGCACCCCCGTGTCCGCCTCCTCCGTCTACGACGGCAACGACCAGGTGACCGTGCAGACGCCCGAGGGCCCGTACTGGGACCGCAGCGGCAAGGTGGTCAAGGGGCGCAACGACGGCGGCCGCAACTGGGGCCAGGTGACCTTGCGCCAGGCCGTGGCCAACTCCGTCAACACCCCCATGCTCCAGCTCGGCCTCGATGTCGGCCTCGACCGGGTGGAGGTGTTCGCCCAGCGCTCGGGGCTGCTCGAATCGAGCCTCGGGCCGCGGATCCCCGGATTCGCGCTGGGGGAGAACTCGATGCCCAGCGCGATCCGGATGGCCGGCGCCTACCAGACCTTCGCTGCCGACGGCATGCACACCGACCCCTACTCCGTGCGCTCGGTGACCCGCAACGGCGCCGCCGTGCGGCTCGATGCGCCGAAGCCGACCCGGGCCGTGACGGAGAAGACCGCCCGTGCGGTGACGGACGCCCTGCGCGACGCCGTCACCGAGGGCTCGGCGAAGACCGTCGGCAAGGCGCACCCGGGCGCGGCGGGCAAGACCGGAACGACCGCCGCGAACACGGCCGGCTGGTTCGTGGCCAGCACGGAGCAGGAGTCGACGGCCGTGGTGGTCTACCGGATGTCGCTGACCGACCTGGTGCCGCTGCCGTTGACGGGACTGGGGGGCGACGCCCCGAACACGCTCGGCAGTGACCGGGCGGTACGCCTGTGGGCCGACTACATCAAGGCGGTGAAGTAGGCCGGCCGGCCGTCGGCCGCCGGGCGGGGTGCACCGCCCGGCGGCCCGGAGGCGGGGCGCCTACTTGATCAGATCGGTCCAGTCCGGAGCCTGGGCGGGGTCGAGCGAGCGCAGTCGGGCCAGGACCTTCGGGTCCTGGGCGTCGAGCCAGTCCGCCAGTTCCCGGAACGACACGCAGCGGACGTCCTGACGCGGGCACACGTCCTTCATCACGTCTTCGACGGCCTTCATGTAGATGCCGCCGTTCCAGTCCTCGAAGTGGTTGCCGATGAACATGGGCGCCCGGCTGCCGTTGTAGACCCGGTTGAAGCCGTTCATGTACGAGCCCCGGGTCTGCGCCTGCCAGGCGGCGAACTTCGCCGGGTCCCCCTGGGTGCTGTCGCCCGACTGGTTGTAGAGGAAGTTGAAGTCCATGGAGAGGACCTGCACCTCCTTGCCCTGCAACGGCAGCAGCTGGAGGGGGAAGTTCCAGATGTCGTCCTGCTTGGACGGCCACAGCTGGAAGTCGCCCGAGGAGCTCGCGTCGTAGCGCCAGCCGTACGGCTTGATCGCGGTCAGGAGGTTCTTCTGGCCCTCCAGGCAGGGCGCGCGGCCGCCGACCACTTCCCGGTCCGGGTCGAAGGGCAGGGGCGCCTCCTTGGTGAACCCGGTGTTCGTCTTCCAGTTCTTGATGAACGAATACGTCTGGTCGATCTCGCTCTTCCATTCGGCGGGGCTCCAGTCCCCGCCGCCCTTGGGCCCGCAGAAGTGCCCGTTGAAGTGCGAACCGATCTCGTTGCCGTCGGTCCAGGCGCCGCGCAGCTGCGTCAGCGTGCTCTTGACGTGCGGGACGGTCGGGTACGAGATGGCGGCCGCGCCCTGGCCGTGCTGCGGCGGGCGGTAGAGCATCTTCTTGTCCTCCGGCAGCAGGTAGATGCCGGTGAGGAAGAACGTCATGTGGGCCTTGTTCTGCTTGGCCACCTGACGGAAGTGCGAGAAGAGGTGGTCGTCGCCCTCCAGCGCGCCGTCCCAGGAGAAGACCACGAACTGCGGCGGCTTCTCGCCCGGCTTCAGCCGCTCGGGCTTGAGCTGCCCCGGCTGCGGCCCGGTGTAGGAGGTGGAGCCGTCCCCCAGGACCTTGACCTTGCCGTCCCAAGGCTCCTCGCCCTTTCCGGCGGCCGCCCCGTTCGAGGCAGCGAGCTTCGCGTCGCGCTGGGCCGCCCCCGAGTCGCCCAGTGTGAGGGTGTACGCGGTGGTGCCGGCCCCG
This sequence comes from Streptomyces sp. NPDC029014, assembly GCF_055564695.1. Classification (NCBI taxonomy): domain Bacteria; kingdom Bacillati; phylum Actinomycetota; class Actinomycetes; order Kitasatosporales; family Streptomycetaceae; genus Streptomyces; species Streptomyces sp. NPDC029014. The sequence continues at coordinate 40,384 of NZ_JBVHVT010000055.1, read as the reverse complement.
GCCAGGGCGACCACCGCGATGCCTATGCCCAGGCGCCTGCGGTTCTGCGCCTTCCTGCGTACCTTGCGGGTACTGCGGGATTCCGCCCGGGTGCCCCGGGTACTCGGAGCGGCGTCGGTATCGGCCAACGCAGTCGTCCCCCCTGATCGCCGCAGCCGCGCCGCGCGTGGATGGTTCGTACGAATATAGAACTTGTCGGCACTCCTTCCGTACCCCGGACCCCTCCGACACGCCGCTTCACAGTCATCTCATAGCCACGTGTCCTGCGTCACAGTCCGAAATGTGGACCCGCCGTGGGCCGGGTCCGGTCATGGGGTCGGCAGCGCGCGGGCGTGCGCGGCGGCCAGTGCGACGTCCACTGCCCGGTCCGCGGTCGTCTCGTCGACCGGTTCCTCGGTGAAGACGAGCCGGAAGTAGATCGGCGCCACGAGGGCCTTGAGCAGTTCGGCGGGGTCGGTTCCCGCGGGCAGTTCGCCGCGTTCGACGGCTCGGGTGACGACGGGTTCCGCGCGCCGGAAGCGGTCCTCGAACAGTGCCTTCTTGGCCTGGGCGAGCTGAGGTAGGCGCATGGCGTCCGAGAGGGCGATGGCGAGCAGGGCCCGGCCCGCCGGTGCGGTCATGGTGGCGACGAGGGAGCGGGCCAGCGCGCGCAGGTCGCCGTCCACCGCTCCGGTGTCGGGGATCGGGATCTCGGTGGCGAAGTGGCCGGTCAGTGCGTCGGCGACCAGGCCGTCGGAGGTCTTCCAGTTCCGGTAGATCGTCGTCTTGTGCACGCCGGCCCGTTGGGCGACGCCTTCGACGGTCAGGGTGGCGTAACCCCTCTCCGTGAGCTCGGTGATGGTCGCCGCCAGTACGGCGGCGCGCATCTTGGTGCCCCGCCCGACGGCGGGGCCGCGCCCCGAGGGCGACTCGGTGGACATCATTGCAACTCCTGGTTGCGTTATTGGCGGTACGTGCGACAGGATCAGATTATTGCAACTTCTGGTTGCGATGTGGCCGTGCTCCCGCTGTGCCACCGACTCCTGACCCTCGATCGAGGTTCCCATGACCCATGACCCCCGGGCGTCCGCCCAAGCCCCACCCGGCGACCGCTGGACGCCGGACTCCATTCCCGAACAGTCCGGGCGCCTGGCCGTGGTCACCGGCGCCAACAGCGGCATCGGGTACGTCACGGCCCGCGAACTCGCCCGCCGAGGCGCCCACGTCGTCCTGGCCTGCCGCAGTCACGAGCGCGGGCGGGAGGCCATGGAGCGCCTGCGCACCGAAGTCCCCGGCGCCCACGCCGAACTGCGCCCGCTCGACCTCGCCGACCTGAAGTCCGTCCGCCGTTTCGCCGAGCACTGGAGTCACGACCGCCTCGATCTCCTGGTCAACAACGCCGGCATCGCGATGGTGCCCTTCTCCCGCACCGCCGACGGCTTCGAGTCCCAGTTCGGCGTCAACCACCTCGGCCCGTTCGCGCTCACCGGCCTCCTCATGCCGCAGCTGCTGGCCGCCCCGGACCCGCGCGTGGTCACGGTCAGCAGCGAGGGCCAGCGATTCGCCCGGTTCGACATGGCCAACCTCGACGCGGAGCGCAGCTACCGGACGGTGTTCGCCTACATCCAGTCGAAGCGGGCCAACCTGTACTTCGCCACGGAACTGCAACGCCGGGCCGATGACGCCGGGCTGCGGCTGCGCAGCATGGCCGTCGCCCCCGGACTCACCCGCTCCAACGTACTCACCGGCGGCGCCAACAGCAGCCGGGGCCGCGCCTACGGCACCCTCATGCGCCTGCTCCTGCGCAGCGCCTTCCGCCCCACACCGGAGGGCGCCAAGACCTCCCTGTACGCCGCGACCGTCCCCGACCTGCCCGGAGGAAGCTACGTCGTGCCCGACGGGCCCCTCCAACTCCGCGGCGAACCCGTCCTCCGCAGCCGGGAACGCGCCATCCAGGACCCCACCACCGCCCACCGGTTGTGGGCCCTCTCGGAACGACTCACCGGCGTGCGCTACCCCCTGCCCTGATGCGCGAGGAGACCGGCCTCGCGGTGGCCGCGACGCGGGCCGCCAGGTGCCGGCGCGCGGCGGTCCGGCGGGGAGGGGCGGGTCACCACTGCCAGCGCAGCTCGGGTTGGTAGGGGCTGCACGCCCGCAGACCGAGCCGGGGATGCAGCACGGCCAGGTCGTCCTGGTGGAGGCACCGTTCCCCGGATCCGATCCTTCCGTCGGCGTCGCGCCACCACACCTGGCGGACCGATCCGTCACAGGTGGACACGGTGATCGTCGCAGCGGCCGTGAGGCAGGCGGACGCCCCGGCAGCCCTGATGGTGCCGGCCGCGAAGGTCCACCGCTGGCCCGGGCCGCCGTCGCAGTCGGCCGTCGTGACCGCTCCCGGGGCCGGCCGGGTGACGTCCCGCGCGAGGCAGCGCTCGACGACGACCGTCGTACCGGTGCGGCCGATCGCCGACATGATCTCCCCGGAGCCGGGCTGCCGGTGCACCCTGCGGTGCTCCCGCTGCATCCACTGCCGAAAGCTGCGGCTGAGGGTGAACCCGGTCGGGCACGGGGTCGTGAAGCAGCCGGCGTACGCGGCGTAGGCGGCGTACACGGCCTCCTTGTCGCGGCGCTGTCGTGCCGTCAGGTTCGCCGGAAGGAGGGGTAGCCCGTAGCCGACGTACGGCGTGACGACGGGGCGGGCGGGAGCGCGGAACGCGGCCTTCCTGAAGAACCGCCCCGTCATCTCGTGATCGCTGTGATCGGCAGGACGCGGCGGACCGAGGCCGAACGTGGCGCTGTCGTAGTCGAGGGTGAGGACGCGTTCCGCGTGCCGCAGCGCGATCACCTCGGACAGCGTCAAGGTCAGCTCTTCCCCCGTGTAGGAGGCAGAGCCGTCCACCGGCGTGATCGTTGCGATCTGCCCTCGGAACAGCTTCAACAGGCTCTGCCCCGAGTACCGCGGGCTGCCGACGCCCTTCGGGAACCCGTCGGGCAGCCTGAGGAAGACGAGCCGCACGTCGGGTCGGCCGCTCAGTACGAAGGACAAGAGGCTGCGCCCCCGTACGGTGAGGTCGGCCCGGCGCCAGCGATCCGGGACCCCCGCCATCCTCGCGTAGGCCGCCCGCACGCCCTGCTCCCGGCGCCGCACGTAGGAATCACCGGTGAACGAGTGCCCCGCGTCCCCGGCCGTCAGGTAGACGGCGCCGACGGCACATCGGGCACGGATGAGCCGCTGTACCTCCGGACTGATGAAGAGCAGGTCGTCGTCCTGGTGCGCCACGCCGACCAGGGTGCTCCGGCACTCCGTTTCCGGTTCCGCACCCCGACGGAACGCGGCGGGCTGCACCCCGTGGGACTGGGCGGGCCCGGTCTGCAGCAACGGAGCGATCCCGCCGAGCCCCAGGCCCAGGCCCAGGCCGACCAGGAGCATCCGCCGACGCCCCCTCCTCACTTCCCGCACGCTATTGCTCGCGCCGGCGTACGGCGAGGGCGGCGATGTCGTCGTCAAGGCGCCCCTTGCTGTAGCGGAGGAGGTCGCGGTGGAGGGCCGTGAGCAGTTCGCGGGGTGGTGTGGGGGGCTGCTGGCGCATCCAAGCCGCCAGCGGGAAGAACTCGCCGTCGCGGGCACGGGCCTCGGCGATCCCGTCGGTGTAGAGGAGCAGCAGGTCGCCGGGGGCGAAGTCGAAGGTGTCGACGTTGTAGTGGTCGCCGATCAGCTCCGCGAGGCTGAGCAGAGGCGAGGGGGTGGCGGACTCGAGCACACGCAGCTTCTTGCGGTTCAGGAGTATCGGCGGAGGGTGTCCGCAGTTGAGGACGTCGATGTGGCCGCCCTCGTGGGGGATCTCGACGAGCAGGGCGGTGGCGAAGCGCTCCATGGGCCCTTCGGGGGGGAACGCCGCGTTGTAACGGGTACTGCTGACGTCCAACCTCCGGGCGACCTCGACGATGTCGCCCTCGCTGTAGGCCGCTTCGCGGAACGCGTTGACGATCGCTGCGGCCGCCCCCACTGCCGGCAGGCCCTTGCCCCGCACGTCACCGATGAGCAGCCGGACCCCGAACGGCGTGTCGACCACCTCGTAGAAGTCCCCGCCGATGCGGGCCTCCGCCGCGGCCGCAAGGTACAGCGACTCGATCTCGACGTTCCCGAGACGGCGAGGCATGGGACTCAGCACCACCTGCTGCGCCGCGTCGGCGACGAGCCGTACCTGGAAGAGGGTGCGCTCCCGTTGCAGGCGGACGTGGCTGCCGTACGCGGCGGCCACGGTGACCGCGATGATCCCCGCGGCCGTCCACCACGTTCCCAGATCGGGGAAGACGAGGCTGAGGCCGATCATCAGCAGGAGACAGACCGTCCCGAGCAGGACGGTGGGGAGGACCGGCCACATGGCTGCGGCCAGGGCCGGCGCCGCGGGCAGGAGCCGGCTGAAAGCCATCTCCGGCGGAGTGGCGTAGGCCAGGCTGGCGATCACGACGGTCAGGATGACCGGCGACAGCCGCACAAGCCTTCCCGGGCCGGGGCGCCGACGGGGCTGCGGCCGTCCAGACTCGATCACATTTCCCAGAATATGTGCGCAATGAGGGCACAGCGCTCTGGGGAACACCTCCGAAAATCAAACGCACGACCGAATCGGTGGAAGCCGGTGGCCCGAGGTCGCTGGTCAGAGTGCATTCTGCTGGCGCACCGTGCGTTCGGACGGGCCGGCACGGGGGCGGACCCTAACGTGGAGCCGGAACAGATCCGGGCGTACCGGCGCCGGGATCCCGGCCTTACGGAGGCACGTCAACGATGACCGTCAGCACCGCCGAGCTCACCGGGGACTACGTTCTCGACCCCCACCACACCCGGATCGGTTTCGTCGCCCGCCACGCCATGGTGACCAAGGTCCGCGGCGCGTTCCACGAGTTCGAGGGCACCGCCCACCTGGACGGCTCCGATCCGGCCCGTTCCACCGCCCAGGTGGTCATCAAGACCGAGAGCATCGACACCGGCGTCGAACAGCGCGACCAGCACCTGCGCACCAACGACTTCCTGGACGCTCCCAACTTCCCCGACATCACCTTCCGCAGCACCTCGGTCGAGCCGCGATCCGACACCGAATACCGTGTCACCGGCGACCTGACCGTCAAGGACACCACCCGCCCGGTCACCATCGACTTCGAGTACACCGGCAATGCCGTCGACCCCTACGGCAACCTGCGGGTCGGCCTGGAGGGGTCGGTGACCATCTCCCGCAAGGAGTTCGGCGTGACCTGGAACGCGGCCCTGGAGGGCGGCGGCGTGCTGGTCGGCGACAAGGTCGTCCTGGAGTTCGACATCTCGGCCATCAAGCAGTAGCAGCGCCCGACCGCTCGGCCGCGCCACCACGCGGCCACCACGGGTCGCCGCCCTTCCGGGGTGGCGACCCGCACCACCGCGCTCACGCGCCGCCGGTGTCCGGGCTCCACACTGCTGGCCCGCCTCCGCGCCACTCGATCAGCAGCGCATCGTCCAGGCGGACGCCGTCCGGGTCCAGGCCGGCCCGACGCAGGAACTCCAGAAGATCGTCGGGCCCGAGGGCGCGACCGAGGATCGCGCCGTCGACGCGGACGCGGCGCCCGCCCTCGGCGTCCGGCGGATAGACGATCACACGCAGCTCAGGGCTCATTCCTCCACTCTGGCGGTGCGGCGTCGCTCCAGCACTCCGAGGGCGATGTCGCGGCGGCAGTGCAGGTCAACGCCGCCGCATCAGAGGGGCGAGCGCCGCCGCGACCGCGGCGCCGGCGACGGGCGCCAGCAGGTACGCCCACAGATGGCCGGTGGCACCGGCGAACACCGCCGGCCCCAACTGCCGGGCCGGATTCGCGCCGCCTCCCGACAGCGGTCCGAGGAAGACGATGACGGCGGCGACACAGGCGCCGATCACCGGCGGCAGGAACCGCAGCAGGGGCGGGCGGGTCCCGAAGAACGCCACGATCAGCATGATCACGGCCATGGCCGCGGCCTCCACCGTGAACACGGCGCCCGAACCCCAGCCCCGGGCGGGCACCATCGCCGCGTACCCGACCTTCCCGGCGGCGTCGCCCCACACCAGATCGGCGAGGGCCACACCGGCCACCGAACCGGCCAGCTGGGCCACCACGAACGGCGGCACCGCCTTGCCGGGGAAGACGCGCAGCATCCACAGGCCGATGCTGACCGCGGGATTGAGGTGCCCCGCGGTCCCGTGCCGCATGGACGGGCCGAGCACGGCCGTCACGATGGCACCCACCAGCAGGCCCATCACCACCAGCTGGGAGGTGAAGGTGGGCAGCAGATCGGCCAGCGGTGTGCCGGGCCCGGCCATCCACCGCGCGGCAGTGACCACGACGAACAGCAGGCCGGCGGTCAGCGCGAACTCGTAGACGGCGACCAGGGCGAGTGGAGTGCGTCGCGCGGGCGCGGCAGCCGACGCGGGTGCGGGTGCGGCAGGAGGCGGCAGCATCTGGGCTTCCAAGGATGTCGATGTCACTCTGTGGAATCTGTTCGCGCCCGACCGTGCGCGGCAACGCCTGCATACGACACTCTGTCAAGTGACGTCAAGGCCCCACAGCGCCGCCGACTTCGAAAGCGGCGGTCACCTGACGGAGTGCACCGGTGGCGATGGACCGGCGATTTGCGGCTCTCCGAGACTCCGGGAGTGGGCCGAGGGCAACTCCGCGAACACCACGAAAAAACACGGAAAGAAGGAACGCGATCGATGTCCGCACGATTCACTGGAAGGGTCGTTCTCGTCGCCGGGTCGGGTGACGGGGGAATCTGCCGGGCCACGGCGGTCGCGTTCGCCCGCGAGGGCGCCGCCGTGATGCTCGCCGGACCGGACCCGGAGGAACTGCAGGGCACGCTCAAGCTGGTCCGTGACGCCGGTGGCACGGCGGACTCGGTGGTGGCGGACATCGCGACCGGTCGCGCGGAGGAGTCCGCCCGTATGGTGGCCGCGACCGTCGAACGGTTCGGCACCGTCGACATCGCCTTCAACAACGCCACCGTGTCCGGGCCGACCAGCAACCTCGCCGACATCCAGGAGCGGGACTGGACGGAGATCCTGACCGCCAACCTCACCGGCGTATGGATGGCCATGAAGCACGAGCTCGCCCACATGGAGGCGACCGGCGGCGGCACCATCGTCAACACCGCCTGCAACATGGCGCGGACCGGCCTCCTGGTCGGGCAGAGCGCCTACGCCGCGTCCAAGGCGGGGATGTCCACGTTGACCCGCGCCGCCGCGCAGGAGTACATCGGCAAGGGCATCCGCATCAACGCGATCAGCCCCGGCCCGGCGCACGAGCCCGGCTCCTCCCACGCGGACGGAGCCACCCCCGAGCAGGTCGCCGACGCCGTGGTCTGGCTGTGCTCGGCCGAGGCCGCGTTCGTCGTGGGCCACGACCTGGTACTGGACAAGAAGATCGTCTAGGAGAACCCCGGTGCGGTGCTCACCGGGACGGTGGTCACGATGAACGACGCGGGTGACGTACGCACTGTCCGGGAGAGCCCGTCGATCGACCTCCCGTCACTGCAATCGACCTCCCGTCACTGCAAGAGACGTCAGGAGACCCGGCCGACATGCGAAGCGCGCTCGGCCGCCGCGTCGTCTCCGGTGTGAGGGGTCCGGCTCTCGCAGTCGCCGTCGCGTCGTTGTCGGCGCTGTCCGTGGGATGTGGGGCGGACCCCCACACAACTCGGCCACGCCTGACACGTTCCACCGTTCGCGACGTGATCCCCGAGGGCGCGGTCACCGCATCAGGTCACTCCACTGAAGTGCTCCAGAAGCCTTTGCTCGAGTTCTTGGAGCACCAGGCTCTGCTGTTTGAGCATCGACAGGCGCCGCACCGCTGTGGCGGCGTATTCCTCGCCCTCACCCACGGCCGCTGCGATCACATACCCGTTCAGAGCGTCCATGTCCGACGCCGCGCCGAATTCCTGACCCGTGGGAAGCAGGTAGCGGTCCAAGGGAGTCGTGTCGCTGGCGGTCACGTTCACGACCACGGACGGCTGCCAGTCCATGGCATTGGTGAGCGAGTGGTGCGTGTCGAATCGAACGGTGATCGTGTCCCCCTCGGGGATCGCCACGCTGTACTGGCCCGCCTCGTCGGTGAAGACGTGATCGATCTCAGTCAGCCCACTGCGATAGACGCTGACCTTGATCATGAAGATGGGGCTGCTGTCGGAGACTGCTCGCACATTTCCGAACATCTGGGTCTCCCTCCCGGTCGGACTACCGCTGGAGGCCACCCCCGTGTCCAGTCTGTGTGTGCCCCACTACTGCCGCCAGTCGTGTGATCCGCACACGGGTTCCTGCAGTCGACCCGCGCACGGACCCGCCCCGGCACGACGACCTCGTGCCGGGGCGGGTCCCTGCGTTGACGCGGGCCCCCCAACGCGCGGCCCGGGTTGGTGGCCGCAGAGTGCGCGGGCAGGTCATCCGCCCGCGGAGTCCTCGGCCTCCCAGCGCAGGAGGTCGCCCGGCTGGCACTCCAGCACCTCGCACAGCGCGGCGAGCGTCGCGAAGCGCACCGCCTTGGCGCGGCCGTTCTTGAGCACCGCCAGGTTGGCGGGCGTGATCCCCACGCGGTCGGCGAGCTCGCCCACGGACATCTTCCGCTTGGCCAGCATCACGTCGATGTCGACGGCGATCGGCATCAGATCACCTCGTCCAACTCGGCCTGCATCTGCGCCGCTTCGACGTCGCGCGCAACGGCCTGGGCGAGCAGCATCCGCAGCACGAGCACGATGAGCGCCACCCCCAGGATGGCCACGCCGACCCCGGCCATGATGACGGTGACTCCCGGGTCCTCCCGCTGGCCCGGCGCATTGACGGCCGTGACCGCGAACCACACGAGGGCGGCCGCCACGATCGAGCCGATCACGCCGTCCACGTACCGGAAGGCGGCGTGCGAGAACACGGTTCCGCGGCGCACCATCGTCACCAGCCGCCATACGCAGACCAGGGCGACCTGGACCGACACCATGCCCAGGATCGTGATCACGCGTAGGGGGGTGAGCGGCAGCGACCCGTCCTCCGGGTCGGTGGCCAACGCCCACACCATCAACGCCTGTACGAACCCGGTGCCGGCGAGCACCACCACGAGCACGGCGCGCAGCGCACCCACTGTCAGCTTTCCCACGACCCATCCCTCCATCGAGTTGCGATGGGAATCTATCGAATTTCGATAGGTGGGGCAAGGGATGGGGCGGAGAGCGCCCGGGGTTCGGGGACGGGACAGCGTGGAGCGGGGCGGGGGCGCCTGAGCCACCCGCCCGCCTCCGCAATCACCGGCAGGTGATAGATCAACACGGGTGACAGACCTCTTCGAAGAACACCGCCCGCGCCTGCGCGCAGTGGCCTACCGGATGCTCGGCTCCTTCGCCGAGGCCGAGGACGCCGTACAGGAGACCTGGCTGCGCCTGAACCGCACCGGCGTCGACGGGATCGAAAACCTCGGCGGCTGGCTGACCACGGTCACGGCACGGATCTGCCTGAGCATGCTCCGCACGCGCGACACCCGCCGCGAGGACCCCCTCGACGCAGGCGCCGGCACCGGGATCGGCACCGGAGACGGCGTCCGCATACCCGACCCGGTCGTCAGCGACCCCCGTGGCCTCGACCCCGAACAGCAGGTGCTCCTCGCCGACTCGGTCGGACTCGCCCTGCTCGTCGTCCTCGATTCCCTCTCCCCGGCCGAGCGCGTCGCGTTCGTCCTGCACGACATGTTCGCCGTGCCCTTCGACGAGATCGCCCCGCTGATCGAGCGGACCCCGGCCGCGACCCGCCAGCTCGCCAGCCGCGCCCGTCGCCGCGTCCAGGGGCAGGCCCCGTCACCCGACCCGGACCTCACCCGCCAGCGCGAGGTCGTCGACGCCTTCTTCGCCGCCTCCCGCGACGGGGCTTTCGACGCCCTCGTCGCCGTCCTCCACCCCGACGTCGTCCTGCGCTCCGACGGCGGCTTCAAGCGGGCCGGCCAGACGGTCGTCCTCAACGGCGCCCGCACCGTGGCCTCCCAGGCAGCCACCTACCGCAGGATGGCCCCCTTCGTGCGTCCGGCCCTCATCAACGGCGCGGCCGGCGCCGTGGTCGCCGCCAACGGCATCCCGCTGTCCGTCATGGCCTTCACGGTCAGCGACGGCCTGATCGTCGCCATCGACGTCATCGTGGACCCCGACCGTCTGCGCACCCTCGACCTCGGCGCCGTCCTGGGCTGAGGGCCTGCCCCGGCTGCGGGAGCCACGCAAACGGCTCCCGCAGCCGGCCTGCACGAGACACCCGGACACCGGAAACCCGACACCCGAGAAAGTTTCTCGGGCGGTCGCGTCACACATCTGCGAGCCCGCGGGTCATGGGGGTGAAGAACGAAGCAACCGGCCGGGAAACGGCCCGGCCCCGCCGAAGGAGCACCGGATGTCCACCACCGCCACCGTCGTCACCGTCATCGCCGCCCTCATGGCCGGCTTCTCGGGCTACTCGGTCCTCACCGGCGCCCAGTGGGTACTCGACTCGCTCGCCCAGCTCCAGGTCCCGCGCACCTGGTGGACCCGGCTGGGCCTCGCGAAGAGCGCCGGCGCCGTCGGCCTGCTGGTCGGCCTGTTCGTCCCGGTCATCGGCCTCCTCGCGGCGATCGGCCTGATCCTGTACTTCGCGGGTGCCGTCATCACCGTGATCCGGGCCCACGCCTACCCGCACGCGGCCTTCCCGCTCCTCTACATGGCCCCGGTCGTCGCCGCCCTCGCCCTCGGCTTCCCCGCCTGACCCGGAAGGACTTGCCGCCGCTCTGTCGACGGGATCGGAGGCGTGAGCGGGCCAGGGGTGACCGCTGCCGGAGCAGGCGTGTTCCGGAGGCTCGGGCGATCACGCGCAGGTGCGGGCCCGTATTGCCGAGGTACCAGATCGGCCGGTCCGAGTGTGGCCACGCGTAGGCCGAACACCGTCGTCCAGGAGCTCCCTCAGCCGCGGCTGCTCCAGCGAAGCGGCGGAGAAGTCGTAGACGGCGGGCAGCCTCGGCGCGATGAGGCCGTAGTCGAGCATGCGGGCGAGAGCGTGTTCGTCGAGGATGGTGTTCGCGATCGGCGCGGCCACCGGGTCCTCGATGGGGAAGGACCGGCCGAGGTCGAGGAACATCTGCACGGTCCGGCGGCGCGGGTCGGCCAGCAGGGGGCCCAGCACGGCCAGTCGACCGAGCGCGAGTCGGGGCCGTACGAGCATGGCGTGCGTGAACAGGACGCGCAGCAGCGCAACGTTCATCATGAACCGCTCCACCTGCTGCTCGGAGGCCGCAAGCTCCTCGTTGTGCAGGTAGCCGGCGATGATGCTGGCGTTGTGCGCCCGGTACCAACGGCCGGGTTCGGGCCTGCGGACGAAGTCCACCCAGTGCTCGACGCTGCGAGCGCTGGCTGTCCCGCCGGCCCCGGCGGACAGGAGGTGCGCTTCGGTCTTGTCCCGCAGCTACCGTTCGTTGACCGCGCGCCACCACGCACTGCACCAGGGCCCCGCCCTTCACCGCCTCGGACAGAGCCCGACCGTCGAAGAGGACGGCCGCGGCCCTGCCCCCCAGCCACCCGGCGCGGCTCCGCTCCCTCACCCCACCGCGTGCGGAACCCAGACGGCGGCGTGGAACGGGCCGTTGGCGGTGAACGGGTCAGCGGGCGGAAGCGCTGCGCTGCCTGCGATGACGCCCTCACGGTTGATCTGCGCCGCGGAGGAGTTGAGGCCGCCGAGGGAGGTCAGGTAGGTGAAGGCGCCGTTGTCGGCGCGGGCGACGAAGGCGAAGGAGTTGGGGGCGAAGTTGTCACCCACCATGACGCTCCCGGTGATCTGCCTGACCTCCGTGACACCGCGCCCGGAGCCGATGACGGCACTCGTGTGCGTCGTGAGGTCGAACGAGCTGGCGAGAAGGCCGTCGCCGCCGACCACGGTGCTCCCGCTGATCAGTTGCCTGGTCAGGAAGTGGGACCCCAGGTCGGTGCGGATGCCGGTGCGGAGGTCGTAGGCGTATCCGCTGAGGCGGTTGTCGGCCGTTCGGGACTGTCCGACCACGGTCGAACCGCTGATGGCGTTGGCCGTGCTGGAGCCTCCGCCGAGAGTGCCGAGATCGGTCATCGTCCGGGTACGCAGGTTGTACGCGAACCCGTGCATCGTGGTGGTCGGCGTCTTCGGCAGGGAGGAGCTGCCCACGACGATCGCACCGCTGACGGCCGCCGCCGTGCTCTGGCCCGACGGGCCCGCGAGGCTGCCGAGATCGGTCATGGTCCGGGTGCGCAGGTTGTACGCGAACGCATGGGTGACGACATCGCCGGGCAGCGACGACGTCCCCACCACGGTGTCGCCGCTCAGGCCGGTGACGTTGGTGCTGCTACCGCCGAGAGTGCCGATGTCGACGAGCTGGCGGGTCCGGACGTCGTAGGCGAATCCATGGCTCGGGCCGTCGGCGGCGAGGTTCGACTCCCCGACGATGTGGTACCCCTGCACATCAGTCGCCCGGCTGGAGTGCCCGAGCGTGCCGAGATCGGTCATGGTGTGCCTGCGCAGGTCGTACGCGAAGGCGTGTTCGACGGCGTCGCCGCTCGTGAGTGAGCTCCCGACGACCGTGTTGCCGTCGATGGCGGTCGCCTTGCTGCGGCTTCCGCCCAGGGTGCCGAGGTCCTGCACGCTGTACTGCACGGCCGCCGCCGATTCGCCCGACGGCGTGTCAGCCCCGTACGCCGGGCCGCCGCCCACGGCGAGCAGGCCCGCGCCCACCAGGATCCAGGCACGTGAACGTATGTGCATGATGCCCCCCTGAAACGATCGATCGATCGAAAAGAGCACGGTTCGGCAGACCGCTGTGGCCTCCCCGGAACCGGGCCGGCCGGATGGCCGGATGGTGCAGAGCACTCACTTGTACATCAGTTCCGATCGGCCAAACAGTGGGCGGTCGGCCACGAGTGCGACGGTCGTCACCGCCGCTGTCCCGGACGCGGAACGCCCCGGCGGCGGGCCGGGTCCCCAGCCGGATCGGGCTGTCGGGGTCACCCGTTCGGTCGGGCGGGGTCGTATGCGGTACCCGCCAGTAGCCTTCCAACAGGCCCTGGTTACAGTGGTGTTGACTGACCGCCGGAAATGTTCGAGCCGGCGGGAGAGCGTGGCGTGCGGCGGTGTGCCGTCGCACGCGGAAGCAAGGGAAACCATGAGTTCGATACACAAGCGCGTCGGCGCGGTCCTCGGTACGGCCGCCCTCTTCGTCGGCATGGCGCTGACGGCCGGCGCCGGTACCGCCAGCGCCGACGAAGCGGGCGACCTCTCGTCCGACATCGACTTCTCCGTGTCCGCGAACGGCATCACCGGTCTCACGGCGATGGAGTCGGACGGATCGCTCACGATCCGCATCATCAGCCCCGGCGACCACCGTGAGATGGGCTTCGCCCGGTGGAACGCCGACCCGCAGCCCGCGCCCGACATCCCGGGTGACTCCCTGGTCGCCAAGGACACCCGCGGCGACGGCTGGGGCGTCGAGGCCGAGCTGAGCACCGGCCGCGTCGCGTCCACGCGCGGCCACAAGGCGCCCTACATCGACGTGGCCTCCGGCAACCTGCCCGAGGGGCACGCGTACAAGCTGCGCGGGTGCGTCGTCAAGGGCAGCGAGCGCCAGTGCAGCCAGTGGTACGCCGTGCGCGCCTGACCCCCTGAAGATCCGGGCTTCCGGGCAGCCCGCCCACCCGGAAGCCCGATCGGGCATGCGCCCCCCGCCGCTCCCACCCCGCCGTCAGTCCGCCCGGCGGGCCAGGCTGACCATGGGGGAGCGGAGAGTCCAGCCCAGAGCCTCGTACAGGGCCCTGCCGTCGGGAGTGCCCACCAGCACCCCGTCTCGGGCCCCCGCCTCCCACGCGGCGTTCTGCAACGTGCGCATCACCAGGGCGCCCAGGCCCCGGCGCCGCTGGTCCGGTGCGGTCTCGATCTGGTCCGCGACCGCGGTGCGGCCGGCCAGGCCCACCTGGCCCCGAGCGGCCAGCCGCCCGTCCCCGGTGCGGACCAGGGCCTTGATCACACCGCCCCGGCTCCACGTCGTCACGGTGTACCCGGCAGGCGGCTGCCCGGCCGGTGCCGGGGCGAGCGGCAGGGTCATCAGGAAGCCGGCGATGTCCGTCTCCCACTCGTCCCCCACCCAGGCCCGCACCGCCTCGTCCGGGGCGAACAGCTTGAGCCAGGTGGCCGGCGGGGCGGTGGCGGCCAGCTTGCGGACGTCGGCCTCCGTGGGCACGGGCACCACGTGCCGGGCGACCTCCTTCGCCAGCCCCACGGCGATGGTCCACCCCCACGGTTCCTCGACCGGGTCGGCCGCGCCGCGCGAGACGGTCCAGCCGTCGATCCACTGCTTCACCCAGCCGGTGAGCTGCTCCTCGGACATGATTCCCCCTGCATGTAATGAGCCGCATGTAATGAGCCGATTCCTGCAAGGGTCATTACAGCATCCGGGTCCGACATCACCGCGCCAAGTGTTCGCCTGCTGACTGCCGATCTCTGGCGAGACAGCGCTCCGATGTCCGGTGCGACGTCCGACAAGTCCGTTCCCCGGAGTGTCGGAAGCCTGTCGGCGGCGGCCGTGAACTGTCGCCGCCACCGGCGCAGTCGTCGTACTCGGCAGCCGGAACGCCGCGACCGAGGTCTCCCTCTGCGCCGCCGACCGTCCTCCAGCGCCACGAGGGCCCCGCACCAGGCCGTCCGTCCGTGCGCCTGCCTCACACGGCGCAGTGTCGGCGTGTGCGGGGGGCGTAACCCCGGATGGCCCAGCGGCGTGACGGCTCGGAAATTCGATCTTCCTACCGTGCTGGTGGGCCTGCCCGCCGCTGGCGGACGGGCCCGTTCGGAAAGGACACGCACCAAGGGGTGGGGTTGGGTGGCATCTGGCGCGACGGACGGCGGTGTCCGTACGGTCTGCTCGTACTGCGGGGTCGGCTGCGGCATCGTCCTGGACGTGGCGGACGGCCCGCTCGGTGGCGGTCGCCGCGCGGTGAAGGTGACCGGGGACAAGGCACATCCCACCAACTTCGGCCGCCTGTGCACCAAGGGGGCGACGAGCGCGGACGTGATGGCCGCGCCCGGACGCGTCGCGCGGGCGCTGGTGCGCGCCGAACGCGGTGCCCAGCCCGCCGAGACCGACGTGGGCGAGGCGATCACGGCGGTCGCCGGGCGGCTGCGGGCGCTCCTCGACGCACACGGGCCCGACGCACTGTCCTTCTACGTGTCCGGGCAGATGTCCCTCGAGGCGCAGTACCTGGCGAACAAGCTGGCCAAGGGCTTCGTGCGGACCAACCAGATCGAGTCGAACTCCCGGCTGTGCATGGCCTCCGCCGGCTCCGGCTACAAGCTGTCGCTGGGCGCGGACGGCCCGCCCGGCTCCTACCAGGACTTCGACGCCGCGGACGTCTTCTTCGTCATCGGCGCCAACATGGCCGACTGCCACCCGATCCTCTTCCTGCGCATGATGGACCGGGTCAAGGCCGGCGCCAAGCTGATCGTCGTCGACCCGCGGCGCAACGCCACCGCAGACAAGGCGGACCTGTTCCTCCAGATCAAGCCGGGTACCGACCTCGCCCTGCTGAACGGCCTGCTGCACCTGCTGGTCGCGAACGGGCACACCGATGAGGCGTTCATCGCCGGGTTCACCGAGGGCTGGGACCAGATGCCCGCCTTCCTCGCGGACTACGCGCCGGACCGGGTCGCGGAGATCACCGGCCTGGCCGAGAGCGACATCCGACGGGCCGCGACCTGGATCGGTGAAGCAGGCGAGTGGATGAGTTGCTGGACCATGGGACTGAACCAGTCCACCCACGGCACCTGGAACACCAACGCCCTGATCAACCTGCACCTCGCCACCGGCGCCATCTGCCGACCCGGTTCCGGGCCCTTCTCGCTGACCGGTCAGCCCAACGCCATGGGCGGCCGCGAAATGGGCTACATGGGCCCCGGCCTCCCCGGACAGCGCTCCGTCCTGGTCGAAGCCGAGCGCGCCTTCACCGAGCGACTGTGGAACATCCCCGAGGGCTCCCTGCGCACCGATGTCGGCCGCGGCACGATCGAGATGTTCGACCGGATGGCCGCCGGCGACATCAAGGCCTGCTGGATCATCTGCACCAACCCCGTCGCCTCGGTCGCCAACCGCAGGACCGTCATCGCAGCCCTGGAAGCCGCCGAACTCGTCATCACCCAGGACGTCTTCGCGGAGACCGAGACCAACGCGTACGCCGACGTCGTCCTGCCCGCCACCCTGTGGGCGGAGTCCGACGGCGTCATGATCAATTCCGAGCGCAACCTCACCCTCGTGCAGGGCGTCGTCGACCCGCCCGGACAGGCGCTGCCCGACTGGCAGCTCATCGCCCGGGTGGCCTGCGCGATGGGCTTCGCCGACGCCTTCACGTACGCCTCCGCCGAGGAGGTGTTCGAGGAGCTGAAGCAGGCGTGGAACCCGCAGACCGGCTGGGACCTGCGCGGCGCCAGCTACGAGCGGCTGCGCGCCACCCCCGTGCAGTGGCCGGCGCCGGACACCGCCGGACCGGACCGCAACCCCATCCGCTACCTCAACGACGGCGTCAGCCAGACGCTGCTGGAACATGAGGACGGCACCCGCCCCCGACTGGCCTTCCCGACCCCGAGCGGACGCGCCCGGTTCTTCGCCCGCCCCCACCTGCCGCCGGCCGAGCTGCCGGACGACGATTACCCGTTCGTCCTCAACACCGGCCGTCTGCAGCACCAGTGGCACACCATGACGAAGACCGGCAAGGTACCGAAGCTCACGAAACTCGCCCCCGGCCCCTTCGTCGAGGTCCACCCCGAGGACGCCGCTGCTCTGGGCGTCACCGACGGAGACCACCTGCAGCTCGCCTCCCGGCGCGGGAGGGCCGTGCTGCCCGCGGTGGTCAGCGACCGGGTCCGGCCGGGCACCTGCTTCGCCCCCTTCCACTGGAACGACCTGTTCGGCGAATACCTCAGCATCAACGCCGTCACCAACGACGCCGTCGACCCGATCTCCTTCCAGCCCGAGTTCAAGGTCTGCGCCGTCAGCCTCACCAGGACGGCCGCTCCCGTGCCGGTGGCGCGCCCCGGCACCGAGCCCCGGAGCACCCCGGTGCCGCCCCCGGGGGCCGAGACGGCGCTCCTGCGCCCGACCGTGACGGGCGAAGCAGCATCGGTGGACTCCGCCGTCCCCGCCCTCGCCGCTCTGTTCGGCATCACCGACCTCGCCCCGGCACGACTCGCGGAGACCGAGCGCCGCTACCTCTCCGGCTTCCTCGCCGGTCTCGCCGCGGCGCCGCCCGACGGGCGTGTTCCGGCCCTACCGGCCGCTGCGCCCCTCACCGCCGACTCCGCACTCTGGGTGGACGGCGTCCTCGCCGGAATGTTCTCGCGCCGGCCCGATGCCGCGCCCGCCGCGCCCGCCCCGCCCGACCCCACAGCGCCCCCGACGCCGGCTGCCGTCCCTCCCGGGCCGAGCCGCCGCCTGATCATCCTGTGGGCCTCCCAGACCGGCAACGCCGAAGAGTTCGCCGGCACCGCGGCCGCCCGGCTCAGGCAAGCGGGTCGCAGCCCCGAGCTGCTGTCGATGACGGAGACGGAACCGTCCCGGCTCGCGGCCGACACCGACGCCGACGTGCTGATCGTCACCAGTACGTTCGGCGACGGCGACGCCCCCGACAACGGGGCCGCGTTCTGGCACGCACTGTCCGCTCCGGACGCCGGACGGCTGGAGGGAATGCGGTACACGGTGCTCGCCCTCGGCGACTCGACGTACGACGACTTCTGCGGCCACGGCCGCCGGCTCGACGAACGCCTCGACGCCCTCGGCGCCACCCGACTCGTACCCCGCACCGACTGCGAACCCGACTTCGAGGAGGCCGCCGAACACTGGCTCCGCGAGGTGCTGGGCGCCCTGGCCACGGCCGAGGAGCCGCAACACGCACCGGCCGACGCCGCCGCTGCACGGGCGCAGGCGCCCGTGCCATCGCAGAACACCTACAGCAAGACGTCACCGTTCCCGACCCTTCTGATCGGCAACAGGCTGCTCAGCCTCCCCGGTTCCCAGAAGGAGGTACGACAGTTCTCCTTCGACACCCGCGCAGGCGAACTCGCCTACGACGCAGGCGACGCCCTCGGCATATGGCCGACCAACGGCTCCGCCCTCGTCACGGAGTGGCTCGCCCTCACCGGCCTCGACTGCGACGCCCCCGTCGACCTCGGGGACGGCACGCCCCTCCCCCTCGGGGAGGCACTGCGCACCCGCCTCGACATCACGCGCATCACCACCGACCTGCTCAGGTTCGTGTGCGACCGCACGGGCAGCCACGACCTCAAACGACTGCTGAGGCCGGACAACAAGGACGCGCTCGCCAGATGGAGCTGGGGCCGCCAGGCCGCCGACGTCATCGCCGCGTTCCCCGCCCGCGCCTCCGCCGGCGAATGGACCGCCGTCCTCAAGCGCCTCCAGCCCCGCCTGTACTCCATCTCCTCCAGCCCGCTCGCGCACCCCGGCGAGGTCCGACTCACCGTCTCCGTCGTCCGCTACACGAACGACCTCGGCCGCGCCCGCAACGGCGTGTGCTCCACCTACCTCGCCGACTGTGCCGATGACGGCCCCGTACAGGTCTTCGTGCAGCGCTCACCGCACTTCCGCCCGCCCGCCGACCCGGCCACCCCCATGATCATGGTGGGCCCCGGCACCGGCGTGGCTCCCTTCATCGGCTTCCTCGAAGACCGCCGGGCCCGCGGCCACACCGGACCCAACTGGCTCTTCTTCGGCGAACAGCGCCAGGCCACCGACTTCTACCACCGTCAGGACCTCGAGGCGTACCGGGCATCGGGCCACCTCGAGCGCCTCGACCTCGCCTTCTCCCGCGACCAGCGCAACAAGGTCTACGTCCAGGACCGCATGCGTGAGCACGGAGCCCGCCTCTGGCAGTGGCTCCAGGACGGTGCCCACTTCTACGTCTGCGGTGACGCGGGACGCATGGCCAAGGACGTCGACCAGGCCCTCAGGGACATCGCCGCCACCCATGGCGCCATGGACGAAGAAGAGGCCGCTGCATTCATCAGGCGCCTCTCCACGGAAAGGCGCTACGTACGAGACGTCTACTGAGAGGTCGTGATCCGCGCGCACTCCCGCACGACGGCCGCCAACGACCCCTCGGAGCGCAGCAGCTCCCGCTGGACGCGCGCCCCGTTGCCGCGTTCGACGAGCTCGGAGATCCCGGTCCGGACCAGGTCGAGGTCACCGGCGTCCGCCAGGGCCGGCTCGACATGCCGGCACAGTGCGTCCAGGGCGGCCACGGGTGCGGTCGGCAGCATCGACGCCGGGTTCAGCACGGGCCCGTCGAGGCCCGACCGGGCGGCCTGCCAGTTGGCGAGTCGCAGCAGGCCGGTGCTGATCCGGGCGGGCGGTTCGCCGGCCCGCCAGGAGCGGGCCGCCGTCTCGACGAGCCCCCGTACCAGGGCGGCCAGGAGGACGGGCGTCGTCGCGTGGAGGCAGACGTCCGCCACTCTGACCTCCACGGTGGGGTAGGAGGCGGACAGCCGCGCGTCGAAGTAGATCATTCCCTTGTCCCGCAGTACGCCCGACTCGACCATGGCCCGCACCTCGGCGTGATAGCCGTCGGCGGACCCGAAGGCGTCGGTGGGGCCCGCGGAGGGGAGCCGGTTCCACACCCGGCTGCGATATGCGGCGTACGCGGTGTCCTCGCCCTGCCAGAACGGCGAGTTCGCGCTGATCGCGGTGAGCACGGCCAGCCAGGGGCGGATACGGTCCAGGACCGCGACGCCCTCGTCGTCCGACTCGACCGACACGTGGACGTGGCAGCCGCAGGTGAGCTGCTCCTGAGCGGTCAGGCCGAACTTCCGTGCCACCCACTCGTAGCGGCGTCCCGGCGACATCGAGGGCCGGACCGGCAGCGGTGAGGTGGCCAGGGCGGCGACGACCGCCCCGGCCGTGGCCGCGTGCCGTGCCGCCTCGGAGCGGTGGCGGACGATCTCCTCCTGGAGCTCGCCCATCTCCGTCACCGGACGTGTGGCGAACTCGACCTGCTCCTCCTGCAGCTCGGACTCCAGGGCGTGCCCGTCGCCGCCCGGGTCGGCCACGGGTCCTGCGGCGGCCCGGTCAGCCGCGGCGAGCACCACGCTCGACACGGCCAGCGGCTCGCCCGTGTCCGCGTCCGCCAGCAGCAGTTCCTCTTCCACGCCCACACTGCGCATACGTCCGTCCGTTCTGTCGGCCCGTCACCCGGGACCGCTTGCCGCTTTTTCCGTTTTCATGCGCGGCCGGTCGACCCCGGCGCACCGTCGACCACGGAGGTCCGGGCTTCAGCACACCAGCCGGGGCGGCCCCGGTGGCAGAGGCGCGTCCGGTGCACGACCGTGTGGCGCGGCGCTCCGTCACCGGGCGGCGGTGCGCAGTGCTGCGATGACGGCGGTGGTCGTCGGGTTCGCGTTCTCGGTGTGACGGGTCGCGGCGAACAGGAGGCGGCGGATCGGGTGGTCCGCGAGGGGGGTCGCGCGGATTCCGGGGGTGGTCGGATCGATGGCCGTGCGCGGGACGAGCGCGGTGGCGAGACCGGCTCGTGCGAGGGTGAGCTGGGCGGCGATGTCGGCGGTGACGTAGCGGGGTGTGGGTGTGAATCCGGCCCGGTGGCAGCCTTGCAGGATGGCTTGTCCGCAGTCCGTGGTCGGCGGGGGTACGGCGAGATCGTGGCCGGCCAGTTCCTGCAGGGAGACGGGCCGGTCGTCGCCCCGGCCGGCCGCGGTGACGACGAGCAGCGGATCGTCGAGCAGGGGTGAGACGTCGATGCCCCGGGGCGTCGCGTCGGGTACGTGGTGATAGCGCTGCCCCAGCACCACGTCGACGGTGCCGAGCGCGAGTTCGCGTAGTTGTGCCTGGTCGGTGATGTGGCAGGTCACGGTGAGCTGTGGGTGGCGCGAGCCGAGTGCGGTGAGTGCGGGGGCCACGATCCTGGTGACGGTCGAGGGCAGCGCGGCGAGCGTGGCGGTGGCGCCGACGGTGCCCTTGACCGCCGCGATGGCGCTCTCGGCCTCCTCCATGGCGGCGAGGATCCGGTCGGCGTGTTCGAGGAGGACACGGCCGGCGTCCGTCAGCGCGACGGTTCGCCCGTCGGGGCGGAGCAGGTCGACTCCCACGTCGTTCCGCAGAGCGGCCAGTTGCTGGGACACGGCACCGGCGGTCAGAGCCAGTGAGTGGGCGGCCGCGGTGATGGAGCCGCGGGCGGCGACGGTCTTGAGCATGTACAGGCGGCGGACATCGAGCACGACTCGATAGTCTAGCTAAAAGATCCCATCAGCAAAGCTCCTCTTGACCTATTGGGTTGCGGTGGGCGACGTTCAGGACATGGAAATCTCCGAGTGCATTGCCGCCGTGGCCCGCCCCATCCACGATTTCGGTGACGAGTTCATGTCCGACGAAGCGACCGCCGGGATCGGCCTGCGCGCCGGCTTCGCCCCGGGCCGCGGCTTCTACTGCCGGGGACGCTTCGGAGTGCTCGGCGAGGCACCGGTCGCGGTGGTCCAAGCGGTACAGGGCTTCCTCGGCCCCCGGCTGGTGACGACGGGCTGGCGGGCGGGACGGCCCGTGATGCCCGCGGAAGAGGCCGCCGCCTGCTACGTACAGGCCGTCCGCGCATGGGGGCGCGCACACATCCCCGCCGACGTCGACGTGGAGCACTTCAACCACCTTGCACAGCAGCTGATCGACGCCGCCGACGCCGACGCACTGCCCCTGTTCGCCGGCTGGCGCGCCCGACCGTGCCCCGACGACGACCCGGCCGGCGCGGCCATGCAGCGCGTGCACGTACTGCGGGAACACCGCGGCGCCTGCCATCTGGCGGCGGTGCGCCTGTGCGGGCTGAGCGCCCGAGCAGCCATGGTCGTCAACCTCGGCGTCGAGCAGGCGGCCCACTACGGCTGGCCGGAGCCGCAGCCCGTCGACACGGCCCACATCCCGCGACGACAGCGTGCCGAGCGGATCACCGACGAGATGCAGATGCCGCTCTACGCCCGTCTGACCGACCGGCAACGCAGCGAGTTCGCCCGCCTCGTCGAGGCGATGACCACTCCCTGACGGTTCCGGCGGCGGCCCGTCCCGTCCGGCCCGATGGCGCATGGGCCCGTGTGATCTTACCGATCCTTACGAGGCCTCTCCGCGACGCCCGTTGACCCGGCCCCGCGTCTAGCGTGATCGGCAAGTCTCCTGAACTCGAAGGACGGACACATGACCGTTGGGGCCGTTGAAACTCTTCCGGTGTGCGCTTACCCGGACTGCACCCACCACGCAGAAGCGCCGACGCCGGACGCCCTGGCACCCCGTTACTGCGCCCACCCGGACCACAACTCCCTGAGCGCCTTCCGCCGGTTCCGCGCGAAGCGACAGGAGCGCAAGGAGGAGAAGCGCCAGGCGGCCGAAGCCAAGAGGGCCGCCAAGGCAGCGATGGCGCCCGCACCGGCACCGTCCGCGCCTGCGACGGCCGCCGCCGAGCCCGTCGAGGACATGGTGGAGTCCGTCCCGAACGAATCCGGGACCCGGGAGGACCTCTTGGCCCTGATGTCCCGTCTGGTCGCGGACCTGCCGGTCTACATCGAAGAGCTGGCCCTCATCACGGACTCGGTGGCCGCCGAGGCGCGCATCGAGACGGTGACCAAGGCCTCCGCCCAGCGGACCCTGGCCGCCGAGCAGCGCACCGCCCTGGCGGAGGAGGCCGCGGAGCAGGCCATCGCCGAGCTCGACAAGGCCAAGCAGGGCTTCGAAGAGGAGACGGAGCGGATCCGCACGGAAACCGCCCAGCAGGTCGCCGACGTCGAGTTCGTACGGGCCGAGCTCGGGCGCTACCGCGAGCGCGTCGCCCAGCTGGAGGAGCGCCTGGACAAGGTCCGCGAGGAAGCCGACACGGCCCGCCGCGAACGCACCGACCTCGCCCTCGACCTCGAGCGCCACCGCACGGACCACGCCGCCTGCGCCCTCCCCGCCACCCCCGCGGCCCCGCAGGTGGTGTAGGGGCTCGGGCCGCTCGGGGTACCGGGCCGCCCCGGAGGAATCCGGAGCGGCCTCGGCCGAGCGCTGCGGGGGACCGGTCAGCAGTGCGGCACGGACGTCTGCGCGGCGACGAGCGACGAGTGGACGTAGCCGGTGCCGACCGGGCTGGAGACCCGGAACCAGCGGTTGGAGGCGTAGTTCGAGCTCGGCGGGTACACCCACTGGCTGTCCAGCCAGCACTGCATGCCCACTCCGGTGCCGTTGCCGAGGTAGCCGTACGAGCCGCAGCCGGTGTTGGCGCAGGAGCGGACGTTCGCCCCGCCGCTGTTGGACGAGATGTAGCTGCCGGCGGCCTCTGCCCCGCCGGCCCCGGCGAGCATGCCGGTCAGGGCCAGGCCCGCCGTGGCCGCCGCGAGCGCGGTCCGGGTCCGCAGGCTGTTGGTGAAGCGTCGCATGGTGGTGCTCCTTCGCGTCGTGGTGGTCGGATCCGCCGCCGGGTTGCGTTCGGTCGCTTGGCGGCGCTCCACCAGCAAGCCCGACCGGACCCGCCCGGCGGAAGCGCAGAACCGCAGGTCGGACGGGTCCGGACGCGGCTCCGTACAACTCCGTACGGCGGCGGGAGGTCAGGGGCAGGGTGGTGCGTACGGCAGGCCCGGGAGCAGGGAGGCCCACTCGGCCCGGGTGATCGGCGAGCCGGCCCGCTCGCACACGTGCCGGGCGGCGTCCTCGGCACCGGTGCTCCACACCAGCGCCGCGGGGGCCGAGCCGCCGGCCGCCAGCGAACGCCCGTCCGGGCTGTACGCGATGGCGTACCCCTTGCCGCCGAGGCCGTTCAGGACGGCCCGGGCCTGCGGCGGTTTCGATCCGGCGCGGCCGGCCCCGGAGGTGTCCCACAGCCATACGGTGCCGTCGGTGCTCGCGGCGGCCAGGGTCGCGCCGTCCGGAGCGAAGGCGAGCGCGTAGACGTAGCTGCTCGGGCCGGTCAGCGGGGGTCCGGCGCTCACCGGACCGGCGCCGTCCGCCGTGCCGTCGAACCTCCACAGCCATACGTCCCGGTCGCCGGTGCCGGCGGCGAGGGTCCGCCCGTCCGGGCTGAAGGCCACGGACATCACGTAGCTCCCCGGTCCCTGGAGCGTGGCCTCCGCCCGCGGGGGGCCGCCCTCCGCCGGCAGCTGCCACACCAGCACCTGCTTGTCGACGGTGCCCGCGGCCAGCCGCCGGCCGTCCGGGCTGAACGCCACCGAGTACACGAAGTTGGTCGGCTCGGTCAGTTCGCCCGCGGGTCGGGGCCGGTCCGGGTCCCGGGTGTCCCACAGTCGGACGGTACGGCCCTCGCTGCCGACCGCCAGGGTCCGGCCGTCCGGCGAGAACACCGCGGACTGGACGGTTCCGGTGCCACCGGCGAGCGGTTCGCCGCGCGGTGCGGCCCGGTCCGGTCGGCTCGTGTCCCACAGCCACACCTTGCCGTCGCGGCCGCCCACGGCCAGCGTGCGGCCGTCCGGGGTGAAGGACAGCGTGCCCGAGTAGCCGGTCGGGTTGGCCAGGGGCGTGCCCACCGGGCGGGGGAGCCACGGATCGCGGACGTCCCACAGGTGCACCTCGCGGCCGGCGACCGCCAGCAGCGTTCCGTCCGGGCTGTACGCGACGGCGTTGACGGTCCCCTGCACGCCGTGCAGGGGACGTGCGGGCAGCCGCCAGATCCGTACCGTGCCGTCGGCGGCGCCGCTGACCATGCCCTGCCCGTCCGGCAGGAACGCCAGGGAGGTCACCGGCCCCGGGTGCGGGAACGAGCCGAGGGAGGTGCGGGTGGCGGCGTCGTACAGGCGCACCTGGTTGTCGGCGCTGCCGGTGGCCAGCCACCGTCCGTCGGCGCTGTGCGCGACCGTGTTCACGTAGCTGGCGGGCCCGTCCGCGGTCGCGGGGGCCCCGGCGAGGACGTCCGGGGGAGGCGGCGCGCCGTCCCCGGGGTCGGGGACCGTCCACAGCCGGGTGGACCGGTCCTGGCTGCCCGCCGCGAGCCGGCGGCCGTCGGGGCTGAAGGACAGCCCGAACACCGGCCCGCCGGCCCCGGTCAGCGGTTGCTGCCGGGGCACCGGCTCGCCGCTGCCGGAGGCGTCCCACAGTCGCACCGCGCCGTCCGCCCCGCCGGCCGCGAGGACGGCAGGGCCGCCGGGCCGGAAGGCGACCGAGTGGACGGGCCGGTCGGACCCGCCGAGCCGGCGGGCCGGTCCGAAGCCGCCGGTGCCGGCACCCGTACCGCTGCCGTCCGGTGCGGACGTCGCCGGGAGGGCCGCCGTGCCGCGGTCCCACACGTACACCCCGCCATCGGCCGACCCGGCGGCCAGCCGGGCACCGTCAGGGGCGAACGCCAGACCGTACACGGCGGACGAGGGCCCCGGCAACACCGTCCCGACCGCGACGCCCCCGGCCGGCGAAGTAGCCGCGGCGGCGGCGCGGGGCGGCTCCCACACCCGTACGGTCCCGTCGCCCGCGCCCGCCGCGAGCAGCCCGCCGTCCGGGCTGAACGCCAGCGCGTACACGGTGTCCGCGAACGGCGGCGACGGCACGTCCAGGCGCTGCGGCCGCGCCGGGTCGCGCAGGTCCCACAGGGCGACCGTGCGGTCCAGCCCGGCCGCCGCGAGCGTCCGCCCGTCCGGGCTGAGGGCGACCGCCTGCACCACACCGCGGAACGCCAGCAGCCGGGTGACCGCCGGCATCGCCGAGGCGTCCGTCAGCGCCGCCCGCGCCTCCGCCGTCGGTGCCGTCCGGTACGCCACCAGGCTCAGCTGGGCGGCCAGGGCGAGGTCGCTGCCCCGGAGCCGCTCCGAGCGGGCCGCGACCAGCCGGGACAGGGCCGTCCGGCGCTGCTGTTCGGCGTCCCGCCGCTGCACCAGCGCCACGGCGGCCAGGCAGCCGGCGAGCGTCGCGAGGACGGTGAGCAGGACCAGCAGCTGCCGCAGCCGCCTGGTGCGCTGCCGTTCCCGGCGGGCCCGCTGCTCCTCCGCGGTCCGGCTCGCCAGGAGGAACTCGTGCTCCGTGGCGATGAGTTCGTGGGCGCGGCCCCCGTGCTCGGCCCACCGGGCGGCCAGCGCCAGCCGGGCACCGCGGTACAGCAGCGAGGGCTCCCGGTCCGCCGACCGCCAGCGTTCCGCGTCGCGCGCCAGGTCCTGCCACACCAGGTGTCCGGCGCGGTCGGCCTCGATCCAACCGTGCAGGCGCGGCCAGGCGGTGAGGAGCGCCTCGTGCGTGATCCGGGCCCCGTCGCCGTCCAGGCCGACCAGACGCCGGTCCACGAAACACTCCAGCACCTCGTACACCTGCTCGGCGCGTTCGTCGCGCCACTCGTCCGCGGGGGAGGAGGGGCCGGGCAGCGGCAGCACCCTGCGGGTGTCCGGGACCCCGTCCCCGACCGTCACCATGCGCAGGAACAGGGCCCGGGCGAGGTCGCGCCGACCCTCACTGAGTGCGGCGTACGCCTCCTCCGCGCTGGCCGAGACCGCGGCGGACATGCCGCCGCCCGCCCGGTAGTCGGCGATCGTGAGGACGCTGCCGCGGCCGCGCTCCCAGGTGGACAGCAGGGCGTGTGAGAGCAGCGGCAGCCCGCCCGCGCCGGAGTCCCGCAGGTCCGAGACCAGCAGGTCGGCGAAGCCCTCGTCCACGGCGAGCCCGGCCTTGGCAGCCGGCCCGTGCACCGCGCTGCGGATCTCCTCGGTGGTGAGCGCCCCGACCACGATCTGGCCGCGCTGCAGGGCGGTGCCGAGGGCGGGCTCCTGGAGGGCCTGGGCGTAGAAGTCGGCGCGCAGCGCGCCCAGGACGTGCACGCGGGGGGAGGGGAGCGCGGCCAGGACGTCCAGGAACCGCTCCCGCTCGGCGGGTTCCTGGCAGACGGTGAAGACCTCCTCGAACTGGTCCACGGCCACCAGGACACGGACGTCGCGGCGTTCGGCCCAGTCCCGCAGGTGGACGGCGAGCCCGGCCGCGGAGTCGGGCACGGCGCCCGCGGCGGGGGAGGCCCCGTCCGCCACCGCCGTCAGCGCCGCGGAGTCGGCGGCGCTCGTCATGGTGCGCACGGCCCGGACCAGCTCCGACGCCGGGGCCCGTCCTGGGGCCAGCAGGCAGGGGACGAACCCGTGCGCCGCGCGCAGGACCGGCAGAACCCCGGCCCGCAGCAGCGACGACTTGCCCGAGCCGGAGGCGCCGACCAGGAGGTGGGGGAAGTCCGGCCCGTCGGTGAGCAGCCGCTCGACCACCACGTCCCGCAGCCGGTCCCGGCCGAAGAACCAGTCCGCGTGGTGCTCCTCGAACCGGGCGAGCCCCCGGTACGGTGCAACGCCCCGGGCCGCTCGCGGCGTGCGCGACCGGCGCAGGTCGGCCAGTCGCTCCAGCCAGCCGGCGACTTCCACGGGGTCTTTGACGCCCAGTTCCTCGAGCACCCGCCGGAAGAGCTGCAGCGAGCCGAGCGACGGGAGGCTCTGCCCGGCCAGCCAGCCGCCGATGGTGGTGTGCGCGCCGGGGGACTCCACGCGGGCGGCGAGCACCCGCACGGTGAGGGCCGCCTCCTCCCTCAGCCGGGTCAGGTCGGCGGCGAACTCCTCCCGGGGCGTCGGACCACCGGCCGGCGCGGCCGGCGGGTCCGGGAGCGCCGCCGGCAGGTCGGGCGGGGGGAGGGGCCCCGGGCCGGCACCCGGTTCGGGTGCGGGTGACGGTTGTGGCGAACGGTCCATCGCGCCTCCGCGTTACGGTGTCGGTGGGACGCATGCGCAGGCATCGTGCACGCCCGGACGGACCGTCACCCCGCGGTAGGCCGCGAACCGGTCTCTTTTCCGTACGCCGCGCGCGCCCCGGCGAGCGTTCCTGCGCATGCCGCCCCCGCCACGGCCGGAGCGGCCACCCGCAGCAGTGCCACCTGGCAGATCACTTCAGCCCCGTGGCCTCGTCCACGAAGTGGACGTCGTAGTGGTCCTGTTCGGCCAGGAGGCTGTCGAAGGCGTCCAGGCCGTGCCGGATACGGCCCAACGTGCGGAAGTAGTCGAAGCGGTCCACCCCCGGGGTCAGCAGGACGAGCAGATCGGCCGTCGCTCCGGGGGTAGCGCCGAACGCATGGGGAAGGCCGGGCGGTACGGACACGAGTCCGCCGGAGGTGACGGTCGTCGTGCGGCCGTCCAAGGTGAACCACGCGCTCCCGTCCAGCACGTAGAACAGCTCCGTCGACCGTGCGTGGTAGTGGGGGCGGGCTCCGGTGGCACCGTGCGGGAGGGTGAGGCGGTTGACGCCCACCACCCCGCCGGTGTCGCACGCGTCAGCGAGCAGGAGGAATCCTCCGCCCTCGGGGAATCCGATCCGCTCGGCCTGCTCGGCGTGCGCGATCAGGGGCTGTCGTGTGTCGCTCATGGTTCGTCACTCCTGCCGTCCGCGGCCCTTCCTGGGTCCGGTTCCATTCGACGCCGGGAAGAAGCCGTGATCCACAGGCGGTTGGAGAAGAGAGAAATCACCGGTCGTGACGAATCGCTCGGGAGGCGGACGGGTGGAGCTGAGGCAGCTGAGGTACTTCGTGGCGGTCGCCGAACAAGGCGGCTTCGGGCGGGCCGCGGAACAGTTGGGCATCGTCCCGTCGGCCGTCAGCCAGCAGATCGCCCGGCTCGAACGCGCCTGGGGCGTGGGCCTCTTCGAGCGCACCACCCGGCGTGTGCGGCTCTCCGCCGCGGGCGAGCGGATGCTCCCGGAGGCCCGCGCGGTCCTGGCGGCTGCCGACCGCACGGTGCGGGTGGCCGCCGACATCACCGCGGGGGATGACGGCATGCTGCGCCTCGGTGGTGTCCACGGCCCCCGGGACCGGCTGGGTCGCGCCCTGGCGCTGCTCGCCGTGTCCGCGCCCCGGCTTCAGGTACGGCTGCAGCGGCTTCCGGTTGCCGACCGGCTGGCCGCCGTACGCGCCGGGGAGCTCGACGCCGCTCTGGTACGGGCAGTGCCGGGGGCCGTCGGCCTCGAGTTGCTGCCCCTGTGGAGCGACCCGCTCCTCGTCGCCCTGCCCCAAGACCATCCGCTGTCGGCCGAACCCTGCCTGGATCTGGCCCAGTTGGCGGGGCTTCCCCTTCGTCTCGCCCCGCGCCCGGACAACCCCTACTTCCACGATCTGATCGGCGACGCGTGCCGCAGCGCAGGCGCCATGCCGCCGGCCGGGCCGCCCTTCACCGGCCTCCAGGCCACGCTCACGGCGATCGGCACGGCCCACGAGCCCTCATGGACGGTCTTCTACGAAGTCCACGGCCTGCCGTCCATCCCCCGGGTAGTGCTGCGCCCGCTCACCGGCCCCGGGGTGACGACGTCCTTGGCCGTCCGTCCGGGTCCACCCGGGCCGGCCCTGCGCCATCTCCTGGCCGCCCTGCACCGTGTGGAGCCGGAAACGGCACCGCCGGACTCCCCCTCCCGATCGAGCTTCTGAGCGTCTTACGCGGAGGGCGGGGCGGCGTATCCGTACGTCGCGGAGGCCCCCAGCTCCTCCTCGATCCGGATGAGCTGGTTGTACTTCGCCGTGCGGTCCGATCGGGACAAGGACCCGGTCTTGATCTGCCCGCACCCGGTGGCGACGGCCAGATCCGCGATGGTCGTGTCCTCCGTCTCGCCGGAGCGGTGGGACATGACCGCTGCCCAGCCGGCCCGCCGCGCAGTCCCGACCGTTGAGAGCGCCTCGGTCAACGTCCCGATCTGGTTGACCTTGATCAGGACGGCGTTCCCCACGCCCGTGCGGATGCCTTCCCGTACCAGGGCCTCGTTGGTGCAGAACACGTCGTCCCCGGTCAGCTGGCACCTGTCCCCGACCCGTGCGGTCAGCTCGCGCCACCCGTCGAGGTCGTCCTCGGCCATCGGGTCCTCCACCGAGAGGATCGGGTACGCGTCGATCAGCTTGGCGAGGTAGTCGACCTGCTCGGCGGACGTACGCCGGACGCCCTCTCCCGCGTACGCGTACACCCCGTCCCGGTAGAACTCCGACGACGCCGGGTCCATGACGAGGCCGATGTCGGCGCCCGGCCGGTAGCCGGTCCTCTCGATCGCGGCCATGACGAAGTCGAGCGCCTCCTCGGCGGTACGCAGCGCGGGCGCGAAGCCGCCCTCGTCGCCGACGGCCGTGGAGTGGCCCGCGGCCAGCAGGTCGCGGCGGAGCGTGTGGAAGACCTCGGAGCCCATCCGGACGGCCTCCGCGAAGGATCCCGCACCCAGCGGCGCGATCATGAACTCCTGGAAGTCCAGCGGATTGTCGGCGTGGGCGCCGCCGTTGACGATGTTCATCATCGGCACCGGAAGCACGCGGGCGTCGGCCCCGCCCAGGTAGCGGTACAGCGGCTGGCGGTGCGAGAGGGCCGCGGCCTTCGCGGTGGCGAGGGACACGCCGAGCAGGGCGTTGGCGCCGAGCCGCGCCTTGGTGGGCGTGCCGTCGAGCGCGACGAGCGCGGCGTCGAGGCCGGCCTGGTCGTCGGCGTTGCGCCCTGTGACGGCATCCGCGATCTCGCCCTTCACGTGGGCCACGGCGCGCTCGACACCCCGGCCGTGCCAACGCCGGGGGTCACCGTCGCGCAGTTCCACCGCCTCGCGGGCGCCGGTGGAGGCGCCGGAGGGGACGGCGGCGCGACCCAGGGATCCGTCGGCGAGGACGACGTCGACCTCGACGGTGGGGTTTCCGCGGCTGTCGAGGACGGCGCGGGCGGTGACGCTGCGGACGGTGGTCGGCTCGTCTCGGCGTGCGGGCATGGGGGTCCTTCCCGTTGTCGTCTGCCGGGCCCCGGCTGCGACGACGCTGGCGCTCGGCCCGACGTGGCGAAACTGTACAGCAATGCTGTTCAGCTCAGCTGTTCAGTTCGGCTGTGCAACGGCCTTTCCGGTTAAAGTGCTCCATGACCTCCCCGGATGCCGCCACCGTCGCTGCCGAACTGCGTATCGCGATGGGCAAGCTGACCCGGCGCGTGAAGCACGAGGACCGGATCCCGCACGGGCAGGTCGCCGTGCTCGGCGTTCTGGACCGCGACGGCGCCATGACCACCAGCGATCTCGCGGCCGATCAGCGCGTGCGGCCGCAGTCGATGGCCCGCGCGGTCGGCCTCCTCGTCGAGCAGGGGCTGGTCACACGCCGGGCCCACCCCACGGACGGCCGCAAGTCCCTGCTGGAGCTGTCGGAGGCCGGCCGGGTCGCGCTGGAAGCGGAGCGCGGCCGCAGGGCCGGATGGCTGGCCCTGGCCATCGATGCCGAGCTGACAGAGGCCGAACGGGAGCTGCTCGCTCGCAGCGCAGCCCTGATGGAGCGGCTGGCCGCGCGCTAGCCGCCGCCCGGCCCCAGGGGCGAACCCTCCACCCTTGAGGTCCGGACCGCCCTTTGACCTGCGGGGCTGCCGGACAGCCCTGCACCCCGCCCTCGAAGGAGAGCGGGGTGCAGGGCCGTGCGGGAGATCAGGCGTATGCGCAGATCGCGTAGACCGAGATGCCCACGCTGCTGTACGCGTTCTGACGTCCGAGACCGATCCAGCCCCGCCCGTCATCCGTCGGGAACGAACCGACCAGGATGGCGTCGTTGCCCTGTGCCTCGGCACCGCCGCCGACGGCGACCTTCCCCGCCGGGCAGTACACCGTCCGCCGCTGGAAGTTCGGCACGTTCGCGTTCGGCAACTTCACCACCTGGTACCCGTCGACGGCCGCAGCCCGCGCCGCATGCCCCCTCGACGGAGCCGTCTGACTGTCCGACGCCTGCGCCGCCCAGCCCACGCCCGACACCAGCGCCACCGCCAGCGCGCCCGCTCCGAGAACCTTGAAGCCTCGCATCCCGCTCCTTCCCGACCGGTGAGGCCCCGAAGACCGGGACCCCCATCCGCGAACGCAACCTTGCCGGGTCCATCCCTCCCAGAGCGCCGCGTACGGGACCAAACGCCCGGATGTGACGAACGGGGAGCACGAGCTCGGCCGGAGCGCCCAGTGCCCGCCCTCGGGCGCCCCGGGGAGAGTCGGCGGCTTACGGTGATCCGTTCGTCAGCAGGAGGAGAAACATTCCGCCCGGTAGGCGAGCGTGGCGGTACCGGACTCGCCGCCATCGAAGTAGGCCGGGTCGGGGGGAGGCTTTCCGGTGTAGTACTCGGTCGAAAGCAGGAAATCGGGCAGGACGGCGGCGAACGACCAACCCTGCAGGAGTTGTTGTTCCGGCGCTTCTCGGCTCGAAGCCGGACGACTGCCGGGTCCGAGGACTGCACGCAGGAAGGCCCCGATCGTTTCTTCGGCGCGTCCTTCGTCGAGGTGGCCGTGATACGGGCTGAACGCCTCGCACAGCATCCACCGAAGACGGGCGAGGAAGCCCGTCCCGTCCATCGGTTCCAGGGTGAGGCGCAGATCGCGGGGCACCATCCACGGGTCCGCGCCCGTGGAGTTCTCCGCGATGCGTCCGGCGTCTGCCACGGGACCTCGTGGAACATCCACCGGTCGCGTTCCCGGTCCGCGTGGAGCATCATCTCGTGGAACAGCGGATCGCGGAGGAAAGCACCGAGAACGTCACGGTAGTTGTCGCGGGTCACCTGGGTCTGGGCATCTACCTTGAGCAGAAAGGTATTGCTGTTCATGACCGCGTCTACGGCCGTCAAGAACGCACTGACCGCGGGCCGGTTGAGATGTCCCGTCAAAGAGCGAACTCCCTTACCTCCCCCTCGTCCCTGTCCCTCAGGCGCACCTGGACAGTACTCCAGATCAGGTCGCGACTTCGGATCTCGTTCCGGCGCGGCTCGGGGCGGCCGGCGCACGTGCCGGTGATGCAGGTCAGGCCGCGGACCCGGCCGTAATTCGCTTGCTTCGGCCACGGGTCAGCGCTGCACTGAGGCCGGACACCATGAACCGTGGTGCCGGATTGCGAGGAGGCCGTGGCAGCAATGGAGATCCGTTCCACGACGCATGAGGATCTCGACGTCTTCGTCGACACGATCCATGCCGCGTTCGGGCGCTTCCCGGAGACCCCGATCGAGGGCGGCGGGCTCTGGTGGTCGGCGCTCGAAGCGGACCGCTGCCTGCTCGCCCTGACGGCGGACGGGCGACCCGTCGGCACCGCGGCCGCGTACTCCTTCGAGCTCACCCTTCCCGGCGAGGTCCTCGTCCCGGCCGCCGGAGTGACCGCCGTCGGCGTCCTGCCCTCGCACCGGCGCCGTGGCGTGCTCAGCGCGATGATGCGGCATCAGCTCGCCGAGCTGCGGGCCCGCGGGGAGTTCCTCTCCGTGCTGTTGGCCTCCGAGGCCCCGATCTACGGCAGATTCGGCTACGGGCCGGCGACCTACACGCAGCGGCTGACGGTACCGCGCCACCAGGCCGCGTTCTCCCTCCCCAGGGCGCGCGGAACGGTCGGCGCCCCGGCGCCCGGGTCGGACACCGGCTCGGTCGAGCTGCTGCGGCGTAGCGAGTGCGGCGGAATCCTGGAAGAGGTCTACGACCGGTACCGGCGCGCCCAGCCCGGCGCGCTGTCCCGGCCGCACCGCTGGTGGGCCTTGCGCGCGGGGCAGCCCCCGGTCTCTCCGGCGCCACGTCACGTCGCCGTCCACCGGGACGCCGACGGCGTCCCGGACGGGTACGCCAGCTACTCGGTCGAGTCCGGCACCCTGACGGTCGACGAGACCATCGCCACCGACGACGCCGTCTTCACGGCCCTGGCCCGGTTCGTACTCGGGCACGACCTGGTCACCAAGGTCGTGTTCCAGCACGTCCCGCCCGGGCACGCGCTGCGCTGGCAGCTTGCGGACTTCCGCGCGGGCGAGGTGAGCCGCGACACCGACTGGCTCTGGGTGCGGCTGCTGGACGTCCCGCGTGCGCTGACCGCGCGCGGCTGGTTCACGGACGGCGAGCTCGTCCTCGACGTCGACGACCCGTTCCTCGGCGAACAGGGCCGCTACCTGCTGACCGTCCGGGACGGCAAGGCCGACTGCGTCCCGACCGAGCGGGAGCCTGACCTGTCCCTGGACATCAGCGACCTGGGCTCGGTCTACCTCGGTGGTACCGCCCCGAGCACGCTCGTGCGCGCCGGACACGTCCGGGCCCACCGCCCCGGCGCGGCCGCCCTCGCTGACGCCCTCTTCCGCGCCGAGCGCTCCCCGCACTGCCTGCACTGGTTCTGACACGGGCGCGCCGAGCCCTTCTCCAGCTGTTATTGCGGCTTCGGGCCCTTCATCAGCTTGCTGAGCTCTTCCAGGGCGCCTTCCTTCATGCCTCGGACGTAGTCCCAGCCGTTGTGGTCGCCGCCTTGGATCTCGTGGATGGTGACCTTGATCGGGCCCTTGCCGAACTGCTGCTGGAACTTCTCCATCCGGTCGCGGCCGCCCTCCTTGGTGCCGTACTGGAAGAAGACGTTCACCTCGGGGCCCTTGTTGTTGATCAGCTTCGGGGCGAGTTTCTCGGGGTTGTTCGCGTCCATTTCCGCCTGGTGGCCCTTCCAGAGCGGGGAGTCCGGGACGATCTCGCCGCCGTTGGCGATGACGGCCCGGAAGCGGTCCGGCTTCTGCAGGAGCTGCTTGAGGCCGACGAAGGCACCGGAGGAGTTGCCCATGAAGGCCCAGCCCTCGCGGGACTTGTAGGTGCGGAAGTTGGCCCGGGCGAGGTCGGGCACGTCCTCGCCGATCCAGGTGCCCATCTTGGCCTGGCCGGGGATGTCGGAGCCGTCGTAGTAGTACTTGCTGTCCGGGTTGAGGATCGGCATGACCAGGATGAACGGGAGGTTCTTGCCGGCTGCGGCGCCCTGGGCTATGGCCTCCTGGAGGCCCAGCTTCGGCAGGGTCGCCCAGTAGTTGTCGGCGTTCCCGTTGCCTCCGGGGAGGGCGATCATGACCGGGAAGGCGCTCTTGGCGTACTCGGGGCGGTCGTACTCCTTCGGCGTCCACACCCAGACGCTGCCCTCGAAACCGGACTTGGCGCCCTTTATTCGGGCCTTGGATATACGGGTGCCGTCGTCCAGCTTGACCGTCTGCTTGAAGTCGGCGAACGGACCCGTGGGGAGGGACACGTCCGGGTCCGCGCTCGGCGCGGCGGCCTGCTTCCCGCTGCCGGTCTCCTTGCCCTTCTCCGCTCCGGCGGAGGGCTTCCCGTAGCTGACCGATTCGCCGTTCCCGTCGAACCAGTCCGTCTTCCAGTAGACCAACCCGGCGCCGGAGCCGGCGAGCAGGGCCACGGCCACCGCGGAGCCGATCCACACCTTCCTGCGGGATCGCCTGGGCTGCTGCGACTGCGAGTAATCGTGCACGAACTTCGCTCCGAACAGTGCGGCTGCCCTGGGCGGGCAGAACGTGTGGGTCCTCCTCTTGGGAGGCGTTTCTCGATCCTCAGGTTGCATAAACATGCAACAAATGTCGTTTAGGTTTCAAATGAGTGTGCCCAAGCCGCCGTCCCCGGCCGCCGCGGTGCACGGCGCACAGCCACAGGACGCAGGGGGCGAGGTCGGGGAAAATCGCTGGTGGGGCCTCGCCTGCCCCCGGCTATCCTGCCTCGTCCTGTACAGGCCAAGGAGGTCACCCACCATGAGCGGCACCACTTCGTCCTTTCCCGAGCGGATCGAGATATCCGGGGAAGGCCTCGTCCTGCGCGACTGGACCGAGACGGACCTGGCCGCGATGCCCGAGCTGTTCGACCACGCCGACATCGCCTACTGGACGCCCATCGTCTCGCCCTTCGACGCTGCCGCCGCCGACACACGACTGGTCCGGAGTCGGCGGCTCCGGGCGGAGGGCACGGCCATCCTGCTCGCCATCACCGTCGACGGCGGCGCGCCGCTCGGCGAGGTGATGCTGCGGCGAGCCCCCGAGGGCACGGAGCTCGGATACGCCGTCGGCCCGGCGCACCGCGGCCAGGGGCTCGCGGCGCGGGCGGTGCGGGTGATGGCCTCGTACGCCTTCGAGCAGCTGGGTGCCGAGCAGGTGATCCTGGAACTGGAGGCCGAGAACGCGGCCAGCGTCGCCGTCGCCACCAAGGCGGGCTTCAGGCTGCTCGACGTGCCGCTCATCACGGGTGAGGAGAAGGGGCGGCCCTACTCCCTGCAGACCTGGGGTCTGGACCGCCCCTGACCCGGGTCGCGCGCGCACGCCTGGTTCGGCTCGGCATCGGGACTCGTGATGGGCGTGATCAAGCCATACTTTCGTCACCTGATCGGCTCGCCAGGACCTAGAGTGTGCGCGTGACCGAGCAGAACCCCGAACTCATCGCCGGCCGGTACCAGCTGGTCGAACGCATCGGCCAGGGCGGTATGGGCCGGGTGTGGCGCGGCCTCGACCAGCACCTCTTCGGACGTGAGGTGGCGGTCAAGGAGATCCTTTTCCCGCCAGGCATCGAGGCCGCCGATCGCGCAGCGCTGCTCCGGCGGTTCATCGGCGAAGCGCGCGCAGCGGTCACCCTCAGCCACTCAGGGATCATCACGATCCATGACGTCGTGGAGCACGACGGCGCCCCCGTCATCGTGATGGAGTTGGTCCGCGGGCAGTCCCTGGCCGCCGCCATCCGCAGCGGCGGGCGACTGCCCGTCCAGCGGGTGGCCGAGATCGGCGCCGCCATGCTCGATGCGCTGGCCGAGGCGCACAGGGCGCGGATCATCCATCGTGACATCAAGCCGGACAACGTGCTCCTGGCCAAGGACCGCGTCGTCCTCACCGACTTCGGCATCGCCCACCTCGCGGACGCCACGACCAAGCTGAGCCACAGCGGTATCGTCATCGGCACGCCGCACTACATGCCGCCGGAGCAACTGGAGGGCAAGCGCCCGACCCCCGCCAACGACCTGTGGGCGCTCGGCGCGACCCTTTACCACGCCGTCGAGGGGCACCCGCCGTTCGACGCGGAGGGGCTCCATGCCCTCGCCGTGGCAGTCTTCACCCGACCGCATCGGCCGGCGGTGCACGCCGGCCCGCTCGCACCCGTGCTGGACGCACTCCTCACCAAGGACCCCGCGCAGCGCGTGAGTGCCGGCGAAGCGGCCGAGATGCTGGCATCCGCACTGCGGTCCTCCGCGCCCGGGCCCCACACAGCCGCCGCCGAGCCGGCTTCCCCGCGCACTCCCGACCCGCGCACTCCCGACTCGCGCACTCCCGACTCGCGCACTCCCGACTCGCGCACTCCCGACTCGCGCACGCCCGACCCGCGGTCGACCCCCGTACCGGCACCGGACGCCGGGACGCCCGCTCCCGGCCCGACGGCGCCGGAGCAGCAACCGCCGTCGACGACACCGTCACCGCAGACCCCGACGGTCCTGGACTGCGGATCCGCAGTGGGCGCCCCGCAGCGCCCCGTGCCGGACCGGCCGACCGCCCCGCCCGGGCCCCCTGCCGAAGGACCGGTCACGCGGGGCTCCACCCCCGGGAGGGGAGACGGCGAGCAGGCGTCCAGCCGGCGGAGCCCCCTCGCCCGGCGCTCCGTGGTCCTGGCCGCCGTCCTCGCCACGCTCGCCACGGGCTCCGTCCTCACCTGGACCCTCACCCGTGACGAGGACACGCCTCACGGTCGCGGGGCGGGCGGCAGCGGGTCGACGGCTTCCTCCACCACGGTGGTGATCGGGGTGGACGCACCGCTCAGCGGCGGGCTGTCCTCCATGGGCACCGGCATCAGGAACTCGGCCGAGCTGGCGGTCAGGACCGCCAACGAAACCAAGCACGTCCCCGGGGTGAACTTCGAGGTCAAGGCCCTGGACGACGCGGCCGACCCCGCCAAGGGTGCGTCCAACGCCGCCCGCTTCGTGTCCGACGAGAAGGTCCTGGGAGTGGTCGGTCCCCTCAACTCCGGCGTCGCCAAGACCCTGGTGGCGCCGCTCTCCCGGGCGAACATGGCCGTCGTGTCGCCGGGCAACACCGACCCCGTGCTGACGCTGGGCCCCGACTGGGCCTCCGGCACCAGGACGCGTCCCCACTCCACCTACTTCCGCACCATCGCAACGGACGTCGACCAGGGGCCGTTCGCCGCCCGGTACCTGCACGGCGAGGCGAAGAAGACCAAGCTGTACGTGGTGAACGACGCGAGTGCCCACGGCACCGCCCTCACCTCCGGTCTCACGGCCGAATTCACGAAGCTCGGCGGGACCGTCGTGGGTACCGAGCAGGTCGATCCCGCGGAACGCGCCTTCGCGGGTCTCGCAGAAAGGGTGCGGTCCTCGGGAGCGGAAGCCGTCTACTTCGGTGGGTACTACGACACCGCAGCACCGCTCTCCCAGCAGCTCGAGCAGGCGGGCGTCACCGCCCCCCTGATGGGGGGCGACGGCATCTTCGACCAGCAGTACCTCACGACGAACCCGAAGGCCGAGGGTGACCTC
This sequence comes from Streptomyces sp. NPDC029014, assembly GCF_055564695.1. Lineage (NCBI taxonomy): Bacteria > Bacillati > Actinomycetota > Actinomycetes > Kitasatosporales > Streptomycetaceae > Streptomyces > Streptomyces sp. NPDC029014. Next base: position 2,109 of record NZ_JBVHVT010000055.1, on the reverse strand, counting down.
GCGACCAACATCGGCGTGGCCGCCGAGGAATCGGCGGCCGGGCAGGACTTCCTCGCCCGGTACCGGAAGGCGGGCTACCCGGAAGCGGCCGGCTGGTACGGGCCGTACGCGTACGACGCGACCTGGGCCCTCATCGAGGCGGTGAAGGCGGTCGTGACGGCCAACGGCGGCTCCCTCCCCGGTGACGCCCGGGCGAAGCTGCCACCGGCCGTGGCACGGCTGGGTTTCGACGGAGTCACCGGCCGCGTCGCCTTCGACGGGAGCGGCGACACGGTCAACCGTCAGCTGACGGTGTACGCGGTGAACGACGGCAGCTGGACGTCCGTGACGAGCGGACCGGCCGCACGCTGAACCCGACGGGGCGACCGTCCGGGCATGCCGGAGGCGGTGACAGACATCGATCTGTCACCGCCCCCGGCCATCAGGCGAGCTGGAACGCTCGGACGCTCCTCATGCCTGTGTCGCTTCTCAGTACGACAGGTCCTTCTGTTCCGTGATCAGGCGACCGGCGATGCGCAGGTTGCCGTCGGAGTCGAGTACGGCGATGATCTTCTTCGTCGAGCCGTGGTGGGTCGTGAAGTAGATCTTGTCCGCCTCTTGGGAGCTGGAGTAGTTCGTGTTCACCGACAGCTCGATGCTCACCGGGGAGCTGATGAGCACGTCCTTTTTGGGTGAGGTCGGGTAGGTCTGGTTCTGCCGCAGCTTGATACGGCCGTGGGTGTCGCCCTCGTCCCAGTCCGATGCCAGTCCGAGATCGATCTCAGCCATGAGGTTTCCCCTCCAGTTCCGGCGGGCCGTTTCCTCCTCGCGGGCTCCGGCCGCGTCGTTCCGTGCAAGAAGCCCGTCAGGACGTGCCCGCTCCCCAGTGAAAGAACTTCCTCGGTCAGGTGACAGCGGCATCACCCGAACCGATCAAAAGCCTACATAGTTCGGTCATCTGCGGGGATCGGACTTCAAAAACGATCACTTTGTATCGAAGATGACCATTCTTGACCGAGTCGGCCGCGACAGCTGAGGTTCGTGGTGCGCCGGTTGTGCAGGGTGGCCCGAGGGATCCGGCGGCCATGGCCCGGCGGAGGTCGCACAGGCCGCCGGTGCTCCGAGTGGCCCGCCGTTCGGTCGGCAGCCGCAGGCTCATGGACCGGTCCTGCGGAATGGCGTTGCGCAGGTCGTCGCGGAAGGCGGCGACCGGGGGCGGCCGTCAGCGGCAGCCTGGTCACCGCCGCCCCGAACAGTTCGCGCCGCGTTTTGGGCGCCTTCTCCGGGTTTCTGTCGTTGCTGTGCGAAGAGTCGCGGCAGGTCAACAACTCCACATAGCGCCACGCATCCCCCGCTGAACCGCAGGAAATCGTGTCGCATACACCGACCCTGGCCGAATGTGCCCCTGGCTCATGCGGGATGGAGACGGAAGCATCCACGGTGTTGGCAGAACGTTCACGAGACAGGAGTGACCATGTTCGCTCGTACGTCACGCATCGCGATCGTCACGGCAACCACCATGCTCGTCCTGGGCGCGGCCGCCGCCACCGCGAACGCCGCGCCCACCCCGAAGAACTGCGTGCTCAACATCGATTCAGGCAGCATGCGGTGCTATGACACGTTCCGCGAGGCCGTCGCCTCCTCCACCGACGGACGGATCACCGACGCGCCGCTGTCGGCGAAGCACATCGATCAGAAGCTGGCCGACCGTCTCACGGGCACCTCGGGCACCGCAGGGACGCAGGAAGTGCAGCTCGGCGTCGTCTACACGGACTCCAACTACGGCGGCTCCGCCCTGGTCCTGACCGGCGCAAGCGGCTGCCAGAGCGGCAACGGCCGGGATGCCCAGATCAACCTCGAAGGCACCTGGAACAACTCCGTCAGCTCGCTGACCACGCTGTCCTGCTGGCTGGAGTTGTGGGACGCCCCCAACGCCTCCGGTGTCCACCAGGAGTACCAGCAGTCGACCTCGTACGTCGGGGACGCGATGAACGACCGGGCGAGCTCGATCGCCCTGCTGTAGCACCCCCGGCGCACAGCGGGGGGGGGGGGGGGGGGGGGGGGGGGGGGGGGGGGGGGGGGGGGGGGGGGGGGGGGGCGCGGCGGGGGGGGGGGGGGGGGGGGAGTATT